>NZ_JBAWTG010000040.1:0-51673 GCF_037106235.1 Methylobacterium nigriterrae
CCGTCATCGACACCGCCCGCCTCGCGGGGGCCGACACCTTCGCCACCATCCTCAAAACCATCCGCGCCTAATCCCGCCGACAAAGGCGTGGGTAATTACGAGCAAGCTCGTCTCGCCAATTGTCGGGCTCCTGCATATAGGGGTGAAGGCCGGCCTCTCTTGCCATTGCATCGATCATTCGTCCGATGCCACGAAGAGCTTTCTCAAACTCCCTTCGACGATCCACTAACCGAATTATAAGGTCGCGTCCTTCCACTATCTCTGTTGAAGGATTCTGATAAAAGTTGGCAATCGATCTGACAAGCTTGAAGATATCATCGCCTTTCTGTAAGTCAACTTCAGTAATTCGGTCCCGCATCTCGTGGTAGTTCATAGAAAAGCTTGCACCTTGTTATTAACGGCTTGCTCGACTTTTTCCTTATCGTCCATAGGAACAAATATACATACGACTTTAACATTGATTGGAATACGAGATCGAAAGTATGATTGCAAGCTTATTAGCTCTCTATTAATTTCCGAAATATAGGATTCAGTTCTGGAATTCGTTCTAAACGTCGCTGGATAGTCACAAGCAATGCAAATCGGGATAACTAATCTCTCAACGATGCGATCGAGCGAAGTTTCGTCCGCAAAAAGCCACGTAAGCGCTTCCGCATAACTTTCGGTTGCCTCAATCTTAGGCCCTACCAGCGCTTTCATTTCTTGAAGAAAGTCATCGCTCCAAAGTGGCTCAATGCTCTTTAAGGCTTTATAGCGAGCGTCATTTAGATCGGAATAGAGCTTCGCCTCTCCCAGCCATAACTCCAACTCGTCAGAATGCTCATTATGCAATATATGAACAACGTCAACGCTTGTGACACTGTCGTTAGTTCTCATCTTATAAAATAAGCGAGCGACTATCGGTGTCGTATTAAATTCTTGCCTGCAAACTGCGTGAAGTAATATTTCGCCTACTTCTCCTCGCTTGTCCGGTTCACCCGTATCAAAGAGTCTCCTACAAGATTGCGCAAGCGTCTTATGAGGCTCGTGGAGCATTGCAAGCCGCTCTTTAGGCCGCAGAGCAACATCTGGAAGCCAATCGAACACGTGATCAGCAAGACGCTTGTAGCGCCAGTTTCCCCGCTCAAAATCGGGGCACAAGGCGATCGCGACGGGGTCGGAGTCTGAACCGCAAATCCGTTGCAGAAGGCGGGTCGGTATTGGGATGCTTTCCGGGACGGGTGCCACTGCTTTTGGGCCATTCCTCTGGGGTTTACGCAGCGTCACGACAATGGCGTCGCAGGCACAGGTTGTAAAGCTTTCGGGCTGGTGAGGCGTTTCTCCAACACACCGCGAAGCCGTATTTAATGGGAGAGAGTCAGGGGAGACACTGACCGGTTATAGCGCTCACACCATCTGGCGCCTCTTTCTCAGACGGCTGCGCTACCGGCGACTGCCCCATCAGGGTGCACCGTGGGGTGACGCTCCAATGTGACAACCTTGTGCGTAACAGCAGAGGGGATTTCCCCGCCATGTTACGCTGGTCTCAAAGGGTCTTGGACCTTGGAGTGAAACACGGAAAGGTGATCCACACCTGAGGCCCGCGGCGACGGGAGGGCCGCGGGCCCTCCCGGGCGGGGACCCGCCGAGCCTTCGGAGCATGCTGCGCGACAGCGGCAACGGCTTTTCGCTCCAAGCATGCTCTCGCTCGCTCGATCGATCATGTTGTCTGCGTTCTGACCGATCCGGTCGAGACGCAGCCTGATCTAGTGCGCGCCGGAGCCGTGGCCCTTGCCCTTGGCGCCCGGCGAGGCGCCCGAGCCCGCGTCGGTCGCGCCGGTGCTGTTGGCGGTGCCCGAGCGGCTCATCCCGCCGGTCGAGGGGCCGCTGCCGGCAGCGCCCGGCGAGGAGCCCGAGCCCGCATCGTTCGGGCCGGTGCTGTTGACGGTGCCGGAGCGGCTCGTGCCGGATCCGGAGGATCCGCCCTCGGCCGCGAGGGCGGCCGTGCCGAGGACGAGGGTGCCGGCGAGGGCGAGGGTCAGGGCCTTCATGGTGGCTCTCCTTGGTGGCTCTTCTGGCATGTCCCCCCTCATGGACCACGCCAACGCGGGCCTTCCGGGCGCCGTTCCGCCGCCCGCCGCGATCGCGCGCCGTCAGATCGCCAGCCCGAGCTGCCGCGGCGCCTCGGCCGGGCCGTGATGCAGCGCCGAGAGCGAGATCCCGATGAGGCGCACGCTCCGGCGCAGGGGAAAGACGTCGCGCAGGATCGCGAGGCCGATCCGCTCCAGGCCGTCGCGGTCGGCGACCGGGGCGGTGAGGGAGCGGGCCCGGGTGATCTGCTCGAAATCCGAGAACTTCACCTTGAGGGTCACGGTGCGCCCGCTCATCTCCCGGGCGAGGCAGGCCGCCCAGACCTTGTCGAGCAGGGGCGAGAGGCGCGCGGCCAGGGTCTCGTAGTCGGTCGCGTCGTCCGCGAAGGTGGTCTCGGCGCCGATCGACTTGCGGACCCGGTGGGCCCGCACCGGGCGCTCGTCGATGCCGCGGGCGACCGCGTGGTAATAGGCGCCCGCGCTCCCGAAATGGGCGGCGAGCTCCTCGAGCGAGCGCGCCTTGAGGTCGCGGCCCGTGAGGATGCCGAGCCCCTTCATCCGCGCCTCGGTGACCGGGCCGACCCCGTGGAAGCGGCCGATCGCCAGCGCCTCCACGAAGGCCGGGCCCATCGCCGGGGTGATCACGAAGAGCGCGTCGGGCTTGCGGAAGTCGGACGCCACCTTGGCCAGGAACTTGTTGTAGGAGACCCCCGCCGAGGCCACGAGCCCCGTGCGCGCCCGGATGGCGGCCCGGATGGCCCGGGCCACCGCGGTGGCGGTGGGAAGCCCCTGCAGGTTCTCGGTGACGTCGAGATAGGCCTCGTCGAGGGCGACCGGCTCGATCACCTCGGTATGCTCGGCGAAAACCGCCCGGATCTCCTCCGAGATCGCCCGGTAGACGTCGAAGCGGGGCTTCACGAAGACGAGGTCGGGGCAGAGCCGGCGGGCGGTGAGGGAGGGCATGGCCGAGCGCACCCCGTAGGCCCGCGCCTCGTAGCTCGCCGCCGCCACCACGCCGCGCTCGCGCGAGCCGCCGACCGCGATCGGCCGGCCGCGCAACCCTGGGTCGTCCCGCTGCTCGACCGAGGCGTAGAACGCGTCCATGTCGATATGGATGACCTTGCGGAGAAGCGCGGCCGGGGCGCGGCCGGGGGGTGGGTCCGGAGGTTGGTCCGGTGTCATGGCGCGCCCTGCCGTATCATGCCTTCGCGTTCATGGAATGTTCCGACATTCAACCTCCCGAGGCGGCGGTCAACCCCGCCCGGCCGGCGATCCACCGCCGTTCCGCCGGCCGCCCGGACTCGCCGTCGGGAGCGGGCTGCCCCATAAGGCCCCGGCCCCCGACCCCCCGAGGACCCAATCGTGATCGTCACCCAGCTCACCCACCACGACCTCGACGGCTACGGCGCCTCGACCGTCGTCGGCGCCTTCACGGAGGTCGCCCGGATCATCCACATCCCGCGCTACTCCGATGTCGGCCCGCTGGTCGAGGCGGAGCTGAAGCGCCTCGACCGGGCCCGCGAGCCGGAGGCGCTGATCATGACCGATCTCGGGCTCGAGGCGGTTTCCGTGAAGTTCATCAAGAGCTTCGCCGCCCTGAACCGCCGCCGGGAGGCGGGCGCGCGCCATCGCCTGATCGTGCTCGACCACCACGCCTCCTCGATCGATCAGCTCGGCGTGCAGGGCCTCGAACCCTCGCCCGATGCCGGGATCGCCGGCCTGCGCCGCTTCGATCTCGGGGATGCCGACATCACCGTGCTGATCGACCAGGACCGCTGCGCGACCCGGATGGCCTACGAGCACCGGGCGCTGTTCGCGACGCGCGAGGCCGGGGCCGATCTCGACCGCGACCTGCGGACCCTCGTCGGGGCGGTCGACGCCCTCGACCTCTGGAAGAAGGAGCGGGACGCCTTCGCGGGGGGCCTCGCCCTCGACGAGGTGTTCTGGGACAACGTCGCCACCCTCGTCCCCCTCGGCCATCCCTGGCACGACCGCTTCGTCGGCGATCTCCTGGTGGCGGTCGCCGCGCTCCTGCGCGAGGGCGCGACGCCGGCGGCGGTCGAGGCGCGGGTCGGCGCCATCCGGCTCGGCCTCGTCGACGCGCTGATGGCGGGCGATCCCGAGGACGACCCGGCGCTCACGACCCGCATGCGGGTCGCCCGGGCGCTCGCCCGCTCGGACGACCTGTTCCATCGGCTCTCGGACGGGACGCTCCTGTCGTTCGGGCTCGATTCCGGCACCTTCCAGCGGGTGTCGGACCTCGTCATGGCGGGCGGCCGGGCGCGTCGCGTCGTCAACGTGCAGCGGGTCGGCACGCTCTCCTTCCGGTCGAATGACGAGACGGCCCTCGAGGGCGCCCGCCGCTTCCGCGGCGGCGGCCACAAGGACGCGGCCGGCGGCAAGCTGCCCGGCGGCTCGGCCGTCTCGCTCGCCGACGCCGTCGCGCAGGTCGAGCCGGTCCTGAACCCGCCACCGCCGGACCCGGCCGCCAGCCCCTTCGCGGCCCTGAAGAACTGGAAGGGATAGGGCCGCGGCGACCGAGGCGACCGGCCGGCCGCATCCGCGCGGCGTTTGCCGGGGAGGGGGCCTTCCCGAGGGCTGCGCACCCCGCTCCCTTGACGCGGCCGCAGCCCTTCTCCAGCAGATCAGAGCCCGGAACGGCCGGACCGGGCAGGCGGCGCTGCCGAGAGCGCATCACGGCCGCAGGGAGGTCCATTGCCATGAAGGTCACCGTGGAAGTCGACTGCACGCCCCTGGAGGCGCGGCAGTTCTTCGGTCTCCCGGACGTCCAGCCGATGCAGGCGGCCGTTCTGGCGGAGATGGAGCGGCGCATGCTCGCCGACCTCGATCGCTTCTCGCCCGAGGCCCTTCTCAAGAGCTGGATGTCCCTGACACCGCGCGGCGCGGAGCAGGCGCAGGAACTGTTCCTGAACCTGTTCCGTCAGGGCTTCGGGGGCGGAAAGCCGCCGGGCCAGTAAGGCGCCGCGCGTCGTGCGGGCCGCTTCGCAGAAATACAACCAGAAGGGGATTTTCCTAAAAGCATCTCGTTATAGGCGAGTGCGCTGAGACACACGGCAGGCTTCGATGTCGCGGGCAACATGTACTTTGGTACAGGCCGAGGGCGTCTTCCGGCGGGTGCCGTGCCGCGACGTGCCGGCTAAACGACTGGCAGCGCTGAGCAAAAGAGAGTAGTCGTGCCTATGCTCAAAATTGCAGGCGATACTCGCAGGCTCGGGACCGTACTAACGCGTACGTTGTATAGTCGTTGATTTATTGTGTCCTGCTGCTTACCTAGCCGGGCTGCGAGGTGATTCTTGGGGCGTTCGCAGGCCGTCAATTCCTCAGCTTTAACTGTTCTTAGGGTTTTATTCGATGGCGCGGTACTTCTTTGACGTGCATGATCCTCGGCTGTCCGCTTATGACGGCGAGGGGGTGGATTGTGCCGATCGGGCAGCGATTTCCGACGAGGCGCTCCGGGCGCTGTGCGAGATCGCGGCCGATCAGCCCCAGCGCTACGTCGGCCAGAAGCTCCGCATCATCGTGCGCGACGACGAGGACCGGGTCGTCATGACGGCCTCGCTCGGCCTCACGACGGCGTGGCATGCCGGGGAGGGACAGGCCGAGGCCGCCTAAGGGCCCGTCGCCGAACGTCCGATGACGCGAGGCCTTGCCCGGCTGAGGCGGTACGGCGGGCGCTTCGAGACAGGCTCGGAATCGGCGTCGACATCCGCCCGCACCGCGCGCTAAGTCGTCCGGATCGATGCTCCCCGTCCGCCGGATGACGTGAACCTTGGCCGAGCCTGTCCCCAACGATTGGGCGTCCGTCTTCCACAGGGTCGTCGTCTCGCTGATCCTGGGACTGCCCTTCGGCGGCCTCCTGTTCGCCGCGACCGGGCTTGTCCTCGCGATCTGGTCGGGCGACCCGATCCTGCAGCATCCCCTCGCCCTCGCCCTGCGCACGGCTCTCGCCGCCGTCGCCTACACCCTGCTTGGCGGCTTCGCCTGGACGCCGGAGACCGGCTACCACAGCCTGCATGCGTGGTACGCGGCCGGGATCGTCCTCACCTTCGTCCTGCTGAGCAAGCCCTGGCGGCGAGGCGCCGACGCGCGTCGCCCGCGCCCGACCGCCTAGATCATGCTGCGTTTAGACCGAATCGGTCCAAACGCAGAAAACATGATCGATTCGATCAGTTAGAGCATGCTTCGAGCGAAAAGCCGTTGCCACTTTTTCGCGGCATGCTCTAGCGCCTACTCGATCCCGAGGCTCGAGAACATCAGCACCTTCCGTTCCAGGTCGAAGGTGGTGTGCCGGCTGATCTTGAACAGCTTCAGGAGCGGCTCGAGATCCTCGGCGTCCGGCTCCATGATGTACTCCTCGACCCCGTTGTCGAGGATGAGCTGCAGCGTGAACAGACCCTCCTCGCCGCGCTGCCGCTCCTGCCACGACGCCTGAATGTTGGTGACCTGCCGCACCTGGAAGCCGCGGCCCTGCATCCCCGCCTGAGGCTGACCCTGATCGGCCATGATCCCACTCCCTGATTGCTCCGCCCGGATGCGCCCCGGGCCGTCCGCCCGGGAACCCGGCCCTTGCCCTTCACGGGGGCAACCCGACGCCGAGGGCCGCAGTTCAACCGCGCGCGTCGCTGTGCGGATCGTGGCGGGCGATCTCCGCCAGGATCGCCTCGCGTGCCCGCCGGCCGGGTGCCAGCCGTGCGCGGGCCGCGGCCAGGACGGGGGCGGAGGCGTGCTCGGGCCGCCCGGAGCCGAAGGGCGGGGCGGGCGCGTATTCGAGAGCGAGGCCCGCCGCCTCGGCCTCGACCGGTCCGACGAGCTCGACAGCGAGCGCGAGGGCGAAGTCGATGCCGGCGGTGACGCCGCCGCCGGTGACGAGGTTGCCGTCTCGCACCAGGCGACCCTGCGTCGGGATCGCCCCGAAGGCCGGCAGGAGATCGTGGACGCCCCAGTGGGTCGTGGCGCGGCGTCCCCGCAGGAGGCCGGCCGCGCCGAGCACCAGTGCGCCCGTGCAGACCGAGGTGACGAGGCGCGCCTGTGCCGCCTGCGCGCGCACGAAGGCGAGGGTCGGGGCATGCGTCAGGAGCGCGTCGACGCCCCTCCCGCCCGGAACGCAGAGCACGTCGAGGGCGGGGCAATCCGCGAAGGTCACGGTCGGGGCGAGCGTCAGGCCGGTCGAGGCGATGACGGGCCCGGGGCGCTCCGCCGCGAGGTGGAGGCGCGTGCCGGGCAGCGAGGCGAATACCTCGTAGGGACCCGTCAGGTCGAGCTGCTGCACGTCGGGGAAGAGAAGGAAGCCGATATCGAGGGTCATGCCGTCACCATTCGCGGTTGGACAGCCCGAACGTATCGGCACACAATCCGGCCGAGATGCCATCGACCCCTCGCTTTCGGCCAAATGCGCCGCGCTCCGTCGAGATCCTGGCCTTCCCCGACGTGCAACTCCTCGACGTCGCGGGCCCGCTGCAGGTCTTTGCCACCGCCAACGACCTCGCGGGACGCGGCGGGACCCGGCCCTACGAGACTCGGGTCGTCGCCGAGGCCGGCATCGGCGTCACCGCCTCGGCCGGCCTCGGCCTCGGCGCGGAGCCCCTCACAGCGCCCGACGCGCCTCTCGACACCCTACTGGTCCCGGGCGGTCCCGGCATCGACGCGGCGGCGCGGGCGAGCGTCCTGCGGGACTGGGTGCGGCGGCGCGCCGCGTCCGCCCGGCGGGTCGTCTCGGTCTGCACCGGCGCCTTCCTGCTCGCCGAGACGGGCCTCCTCGACGGGCGGCGGGCCGTGACCCACTGGACCCGCTGCGCGGCCCTGGCCGAGCGCTACCCCGCCGTCACCGTCGAGGCGGATCCGATCTTCGTACGGGACGGGCCGGTCTGGACCTCGGCCGGGGTCACGGCCGGCATCGATCTGGCCCTCGCCCTGGTGGAGGAGGATCTCGGCCGGGCGGCGGCGCTCGCGGTGGCGCGCCATCTCGTCGTCTTTCTCAAGCGGCCCGGCGGCCAGGCCCAGTTCTCGACCGCGCTGGCGCTGCAGGAGCCCCGGGGGCCGGCTGAGGACCGGCCGGAGGATCGCTTCGCGCGTCTCAACGCCTGGATCACGGACCATCTCGCGGGAGACCTCTCCGTGCCGGCGCTGGCCGCCGAGGCCGGCCTGAGCCTGCGCAGCTTCAGCCGGCATTACCGCACATCGACGGGACTCACGCCGGCCGAGGCCGTCGAGCGGCTGCGCGTCGAGGCTGCGCGGCGCTTCCTCTGCGACACGCGGCTGCCCCTGAAGCGGATCGCCGCGCGCTGCGGCTTCGGCTCGGAGGAGACGATGCGGCGCAGCTTCCTGCGCCTGCTCGGCGTGACCCCCCAGGATTATCGCGCCCGGTTCTCGGCCGGGTCGTGAGATTCCGCCCCCCGGCTCATTCGGGTTAGCGACCCGGAACGGCGGCGAGCATGCCTTGCCAAGGGCTCGGCCCGGGACACATGGTCCCGCATCCGGGCCGCCGAGAGGGCGGATTTTCGCCCTCCTGCCCGGGCAGAGAGGCTGGGCCAAGGTTCGCGCACGCCCAGCGGCCCGCGCGTAGGAAGGACAGGGGATGCGGCCTTTCCGGAACGATCCCAGAGCGCGCCGCGCCGTCGCGGAGTGCCTGCGCGCGGCCTTGCTCGCGGCGCTCGCCGCGCTGCCGGCCGCCGCCCGCGCCGAGGAGATGCGTTTCGACCCCGCGCAATGGCCGTTCACCGCCATCGGCAAGCTCAACGTGGTCACCGGCCCGGGCAGCCGGCAATTCTGCACCGCGACGCTGATCGGCCGGCGCCTCGTGCTCACCGCCGCCCATTGCCTGTGGGACCGGGCCCGGCAGCGCTGGGTCGAGCCGGAATCCGTGCACTTCGTGGCGGGCTACGCGGAGGGCGAGTACCTCGCCCACTCGGTCGGCAGCGCGGTGCGCAAGCCGGCCGACTACGCCTATGCCTATGGCACGAGCCGGCCGAACATGCCGGGGGATTGGGCGCTGATCGAGCTCGCGAGCCCGATCGCCATACGGCCCCTCGACCTCGAGCACCTCGCCGCGCCGGACGATCCGCGCAAGCTGCGGCTCGACATCCGGCGGGCAGGCTACCGCCGGGACAATTCCCAGATGATGAGCGCGCAGGACAGGTGCGCGGCGCGCCTCACCGAGGGTGGCGCTCCCCTCCTCGTCCACGATTGCCGGGCGATACCGGGCGAATCCGGCTCTGCCCTGATGCAGGTCGAGGACGGCAGCCCGAAGGTGATCGGCGTCCTCGTGGCGGGCCCGCGGCCCGGCACTCCGGCAGGACCCTCCTTCGCGGTGCCGACGAGCGCCTTCCTGGCCGCCGCCGAGGACATCCTGCAGCGCCAGGGCGAGGCCCCCCGGACGAAAGGCGGCGCGAGCGCGGCCAAGGCGGTCGAGAAGCGTGCCGACGGGAGCAGCGACGGGACGGTCCGTCGCTGAGGTCGGCCGAGGCCTCAGCCGCTCGCGAGGGGCGAGGGCGCTTTCGGCCTGGTGCAGATCAGGACCAGCGACAGCACGAAGTCGACCCCCCTTCGCGGTCACCGTGCGCAGCATCACCCCGGTGCGCCGGTTGAGACGCAGGGTCTCGTCGGGGCGCCTGCAGGCGGCCGAACCCGGGCGTTGCCCGTCCGGCCGACAGGCGAAGCGCGACACCGCGCTGTTCGACTCGTTGATCAGGACGAGGCTCGATCCCTTCGGGTCGAGGGTGACCGAGACGACCTTGCCCTCGACCGCGTCGACCGCTTCGGGGCTGCCGTCCTTCAGGACCGTGGTGGCGCCCTTGGTGACGCAGCGGAAGCTTTCCGCCCCGGCCGGGACGGGAGCGAGAAGCGGGAGAGCCCCGGCCAGGGCGGCCGCGAGGATTGCGGGGGGAATGGCTCGGTGGTGCAAGCGAAGGCCCCTGATTCGCCGGGCGCCCGCGGGTGCGGGCAAGGCCGGGCGATAGACACGATCTCCCCGCCCCCTGCTAGAACAGAATGGCAACACCGCGGTCCCCCGTGCTCGCAAAGCACCGGCGCGTCAGGCTGTTAGCGCTCTTTGGCTCAGTGCTTTGGGCAGCACCGTAGTGATTCTGAAAGTCTTACCCCGTACCACGCAGGCTATTGCCGATTTGCCATCAAGCTTGGCTTGAGGCATCAAGGCCATAACGACGCGAAGTGCGTGACAAAGTGGGGCTGCATGCCGGGCATTCTGGGCAAGGGCACGATTGCTGTTCTGAGTCTGATCATCATTTTGCCCGAATTGGGCGCTTGCGGCCTGCGCTCCAATACTGACCTGACCACGGGATCGATCGGCCACAAGGCGTTGGCCAGCGCCACGCCGGCCGACCGCGAATGCCTCGCCCGCGCCATGTATTTCGAGTCGAACCGCACGGACGAGGACGGTCTCCTGGCGGTCGGTACCGTCGTGATGAACCGCCTGGAGGCGGCGGCCTACCCGGACCGGATCTGCGACGTGGTGGGCCAGCCCCGGCAATTCGCGACCGGCGTGCTCACGAAGCCGCTGCGTGCGCAGGACCGCCCGCGGGTCGAGCAGATGGCCGACGCGGTGCTGGCGGGCGAGCGCCACGCGAAGGTCGGCCGCGCGATGTTCTTCCACACCGCCGGCCGCCGCTATCCCTACGGCAACATGCACTACGTGGCGCTGGCCGGCGGCAACGCCTTCTACGAGAAGCGCGGGCAGGGCGCACCGGAGGCGGCACCTGTCATGACGGTGGCCGCGCCGACGGCGCTCGCGACGCCCGAGATCACGGCCAGGCAGACGGTCCTCAACGAGCCCGCCCGCAACATCTGCCGGGTTGCGGCGGCGCCCGGGCTCAGCCGCGGCGGCTGAGCCGGAGGCGGGGCGGGCAGCCAGCACCCGCCCGGTCGAGCCTCAATCGCCCGGCCGCTCCCCCTCCGCTCCGGCCGGCTGCTGCAGGCTGTTGCGCCGGGCCGCCTGCGCCATCCGGATCAGCTCGCGGGCGGTGAGGCCGCGCGGCGGCTGAGGCGTGGGATCCGGTCGTGCCGTGGCCGGCGCCCGGGCTGATCCGCTCGTGCCGATGCGCAGGTCCCGGCCACGCATGGCCTGCCGCAACCGAACCGCCTTCCGCAACGCCGTGACCATCACCGCTCCCGTGCAAATCAGTGAGCGCCAGGGTAGCCAAGCGTGGCCGTTCGGGAAATTCTTGAAGAGCATCGGCGCCGCCCTAGCGCCGGCATCCCGGGATCCGATGATGCCGGGCTCCGGCATCGACAACGAGGCCCGCGCGGGCAGGGCTTGCGCGCGGGCCGTGGCGAGATCCGGACCGGATGCGTCAGGACTTCTTCTTCGAGTACTCGAAGGCGGGTGCGCTCTTCAGCTCCTCCTTCGAGGTGTTGAGGAGGGCGCGCAGCTTGTCGTCCTTCTTGGAGAGGGTGATGCTCGCCGGGCTCACCGCCACGTAGCGCTCGCCGATGCCCAGGAAGCCGCCGACGCCGATGATCACGGCGTGGATGGTCTTGCCGTCGAGGATGACGAAATCCTCGATCTCGCCCACCGACTCGTTGTTGTTGTTCGAGACGTTGAGGCCGATGAGCTTCGAGGTCAGGGTGTCGGCGGGCTGGGTCGTGATGAACTGCACCTTGGCGGTGGCGGTGTCGGCCATCTTCATGCCGCCCTCGCTCACGGCGGCGGCGGAGGAGGAGTTCGGCGAGGGCGAGGCGGTCGCCGAGGGCGCGGCCGGAGGCGTGGCGGCGGGCTTCGTTCCCTCCTGGGCCAGAGTGAGGCTCGGGATGCCGATGACGAGCGCGGCGGCGAGGATGGATCTGATGGTCAAGGGCCTGTCCCTCTCGTGATGCCTGCGGCGCCGGCCATCCGGCGCCCGAATGCCGCTTGTAACGGCAGCCGTCGCGGCAGGGTTCCGACCGCCCTGCCCGCGCTCCAGGCAACCTGCGCGCGCTCGAGGCACCGGCGCGGAATTCGTCGTCCGCCCTCGGCTCCGGGCCCTTGGCTCCGGGCCCTTGGCTCCGGGCCCTTGGCTCCTGGCCCTGGCGCGATACCTTACCGCCCCGCACGCGCCGCCTGTCGCGGCCGGACGGGAGAGGGGGGCAAGGCATGGACGGTCAGGTCTACGGTGCGCTCGGGCAGCCGGGCGTGGGATTCCTCATGGCGATCGTCATCGGAGCTCTGGCGGGCTGGCTCGCCGAGAAGTTCACCTCCGCCGACATGGGGTTGCTCGCCAACATCGTCATGGGCATCCTCGGCGGCCTGCTGGGCAACTTCCTGGCCGCCAAGCTCGCGATTCCCGTCTACGGATTCTGGCGCAACCTGATCTCGGCCACCGTCGGGGCGATCATCATCATCACGATCTACCGGGCGATCCGCGGCCGCAGCCTGCGTTACTGACGCGGCCTTTCGTGTCGCGACCCGCGGTCACGCCGGTTTGCGGGGAGCGAGCCGAGGGCTTAA
Organism: Methylobacterium nigriterrae; assembly: GCF_037106235.1. Taxonomy (NCBI): domain Bacteria; kingdom Pseudomonadati; phylum Pseudomonadota; class Alphaproteobacteria; order Hyphomicrobiales; family Methylobacteriaceae; genus Methylobacterium; species Methylobacterium nigriterrae. The sequence goes on from NZ_JBAWTG010000040.1 coordinate 12,529, forward strand.
GTCAGGCCTCGTGCGCGCCGCTGCCGGCGGGCGCTCCTTCCGCTTCGTCGCACCGGTGTGGCATGGCCGTCGTCCTCGATCTCCTGAAGAACGATCCCCGGCCGGCCGGCCCGGTCCGCCTGCGCCATCCCGAGAAGGCGCACCGGCCGGACCAGCCCGTCCAGGCCAGGAAGCCCGACTGGATCCGCGTCAAGGCGCCGGGCTCGCCGGCCTACGCCGAGACCCGCGCCATCGTGCGCGAGCACGGCCTCGTCACGGTCTGCGAGGAGGCCGGCTGCCCCAATATCGGCGAGTGCTGGGAGAAGCGGCACGCCACCTTCATGATCATGGGCGACACCTGCACGCGGGCCTGCGCCTTCTGCAACGTGCGCACCGGCCTGCCCGGCGCCCTCGATCCGGACGAACCGGAGAACATCGCCGACTCGGTGGCCAAGCTCGGCCTGCACCACGTCGTCGTCACCTCGGTCGACCGGGACGACCTCGCCGACGGCGGCGCCGAGCACTTCGCCCGGACGATCCGCGCGATCCGGCGCCGGAGTCCCGGCACCACGGTCGAGATCCTCACCCCCGACTTCCTGCGCAAGGACGGGGCGCTCGAGGCCGTGGTGGCGGCCAAGCCCGACGTGTTCAACCACAACCTCGAGACGGTGCCGGGCAACTATCTCACCGTGCGCCCGGGCGCGCGCTACTTCCACTCGGTGCGCCTGCTGCAGCGGGTGAAGGAACTCGATCCGGCGATCTTCACCAAGTCGGGCATCATGGTGGGCCTCGGCGAGGAGCGGAACGAGGTGGTGCAGCTGATGGACGACCTGCGCTCGGCCGACGTCGACTTCCTCACCGTCGGCCAATACCTGCAGCCGACGAAGAAGCACCACGCGGTGGTGCGCTTCATCCCCCCCGACGAGTTCAAGGCCTACGAGACCACCGCCTACGCCAAGGGCTTCCTCCTCGTCTCGGCGACGCCGCTCACCCGCTCCTCGCATCACGCGGGCGAGGATTTCGCCCGGTTGAAGGCGGCGCGGCTCGCCCGTCTCGCCCCGACCCACGCCTGAGACGAACCCTCCCGATGCCGTCCTTCCGGATCACCCGCGCGGTGCGCCACAGCCCCGAGCAGATGTACGACCTCGTCGCCGACGTGGAGCGCTACCCCGAATTCCTGCCCCTCTGCGAGTCGCTGCGGATCCTGCGCCGCCAGGACGGGCCGGCCGAGGACACCCAGATTCTCGTGGCCGAGATGGGGGTCGGCTACAAGGCAATCCGCGAGCGCTTCACCACCCGGGTCAGCCTCGACCGGCCGAAGCTGCGCATCACGGCCGAGTATATCGACGGGCCGTTCCGCCACCTGGAGAACCGCTGGGCGTTCAAGCCGGGCGCGCAGGGCGGCTGCAATGTCGAGTTCTTCATCACCTACGAGTTCAAGAGCTTCGCCCTCGGGCTCCTGATGGGGAAGATGTTCGACAAGGCGTTTCGCAAGTTCACCGATGCCTTCGAGAGCCGGGCCGACCGCGTCTACGGCGGCGCCACCGCCTGAGGCAGGGGCACCTCCGCCACGGCGACGTGCTCGGGGCGGAAGCCGAGGCCGACGAGCCGGGCCGGCAGGCGCTGCAGAGGCGGGACGCGGTCGAGCAAGCGCAGGGCGAGCGGCGGCCTGAGCGGGGTGCCCGCCGTGTCGAGCACCCGGGCGATGACCCGGTTCTGCACGAGGCGCTGCAACCCTTGCGTCCATCGGGTCGGCGGCATCCGGCGCGCCTGCACGCGGGCGAGGTCGGCCTCCGCCGGGCGCCCGGCCTTGAGCGGCGCGGTGAGGAGGTTCGCGGCCGCGACGGCATCCTGGATCGCGAGGTTGATGCCCACGCCCCCGAGAGGCGACATGGCGTGGGCCGCATCCCCGATGCAGAGCAGGCCCGGCCGATGCCAGCGCTTCAGCCGGTCGACCCGCACGGTCAGGAGCTTGACGCAATCCCAGTCCCGGATCTCCCCGACCCGGTCGCGCAGGAACGGCGCGAGCGAGGCCACCGCCTCGCGGAACTGCGCCAGCCCGAGCGCCCGAAGGGCCGCGTCGCCGCCCTTCGGGACGACGAAGGCGCATTGCCAGTAATCGCCCCGGTCCAGGGTGACGAGGATGCGCCCGCGCCCGAAGCGCCCGGCCGTGGCGTCCGTGTCGCGCGGATGCCGGGGAAGGCTGAACCAGAGCACGTCCATCGGCGCGCCGTAATCCTGCGGCTCGAAGCCGGACCGGGCACGGACCAGGGAATGGCGCCCGTCCGCACCGATCACGAGATCGGCGCTCACCTCGAGAAGGCCGCCGGGCGTGCGCGCCCGCACCCCCGTAACCCTGGCGCCCGCCTCGATCAGCTCGATCGCCTCCGCCTCCATGAGCAGGCGGAAGCCCGGATAGCGGCGCCCGCGCTCGGCCAGGAAGTCGAGGAAATCCCATTGCGGCATCAGGGCGATGAAGCGGTTCCGGGTCGGCAGGTGCCGGAAGTCGGCCACCCGGAAGCTCTCCGTGCCGACGACCGCGCTCAGCGTCGCGACCTTGCGGTGGGGCAGGGCCAGGAAGGCGCGGCGCAGGCCGAGCTCCTCCATCACGTCGAGGGTGGAAGGATGGATGGTGTCGCCGCGGAAGTCGCGCAGGAAGTCGGCGTGCTTCTCCAGCACCGCCACGGTGAGGCCGGCGCGGGCGAAGAGCAGGCCGGCCATCATCCCGGCCGGTCCGCCGCCGACGATGCAGGCCTGCACGGAGAGCCTGTCCATGGTCCGGCCTCCCGATCGGGACGCGCAGTCTACACCGCGCGAGCCCCGATTGGGCACCCCCGGGCGCGTCGGCGGGCGTACGCAAGACGCGCCGGACCCCGCGCCCGGGAGGGCCTACCCGGCCCGTAGAGCGGCTTCGAGCAGCCCGAGCGCGTCTGCCACGGCCCGGGCGCGGATCTCCGACCGGCCGAGATCGCCGTAGCGGCGCTCCAGGTGCCGGACCGGCGCATCGCGCGAGGCGAGGCCGAAATGCACGAGGCCGACGGGCTTCTGCGCGCTGCCGCCGCCGGGACCCGCGATGCCGGTGACGGCGACCGCGACGTCGGCGCGGGACGCCGCGAGCGCGCCGCCCGCCATCGCGCGGGCGACCAGCTCGCTCACCGCGCCGTGCGCCGCGACGAGACCGGCCGGCACACCGATCGCCTCGCTCTTGGCCTCGTTCGAGTAGGTGACGAAGCCCCGCTCCAGCACGGCGGACGAGCCCGGCACCGCGGTGATCAGGCCGGCGACGAGGCCGCCGGTGCAGGATTCGGCCGTGGCGAGCCTGCGTCCCGCCGCGGCGTAGGCCGCGACGAGCGCCTCGGCGCGGGCGAGAAGGGCGGGATCGTCGATCATCGGCCCGTCATGGATTCCGGCCTCAGCCCTGCCGCATGGCCGTCTCGGCCTGCGCGTCGAGCGGGGTGGCGCTCTCCTCCTCGGGCAGCCGGACCGTGGCGGCGGCCTGCGCGGCGAGCCCCTCGGCGCGGCCGACGAAGCCGAGCTTCTCCGTCGTGGTCGCCTTGATCGAGACGCAGGAGAGCGGCACGCCCGCGATCTCGGCGATGCGCGCCCGGATCGCCTCCCGGTGCTGGCCGATGCGGGGGGCCTCCGCCAGCACCGTGACGTCGAGATGGTCGATGCGTCCGCCCCGCGCCCGCACCAGCGAGACGGCATGCGCCAGGAACTGGTCGGAGGCGGCCCCGCGCCACCGCTCGTCGCTCGGCGGGAAATGCGTGCCGATGTCGCCGTCCGCGATGGCGCCGAGCAGCGCGTCGGTCAGGGCGTGGAGCGCCACGTCGCCGTCCGAATGCGCGAGCACGCCCCGGTCGGCCGGAATGCGCACGCCGCCGAGCCAGATATGGTCGCCCGTCGTGAAGGCGTGCACGTCGAAGCCGGTGCCGAGGCGGGTGACGTACTGGGTCATGGCGGGACTCCGGGTGGCCGGCCCGAAGGCGCGATCCGCCTCGATCAGGTCGGCAGGCTGGGTGATCTTGCGATTGCGCGGGCAGCCCTCGAAGGTCACGACGGACAGGCCCGCCCATTCGGCGAGGGCGCCGTCGTCGGTGAAGCCGTGGAGGTCGGCCTGCGCCGCCGCCCGGTGCGCCGCGAGGAGGGCGGGGAAGGCGAAGGATTGCGGGGTCTGCACGGCGCGGAGCGCCTCCCGCGGCGGGGTCTCGCGCACGCGGCCGATGCCGGGCGCCTCCTCCTCCACGATTTTGATCGTGTCGCTGACCGCGATCCCCGGCACGGCGGCGCCGTAGTCGCGGCCGGCCGCGATGGCGCGGTCGATCAGGCCGAAATCCACGAAGGGCCGGGCGGCGTCGTGCACGAGGACGAGATCCGGGGCGCCCGCGCGGTCGAGAGCCTCGATGCCCGCATGCACCGATTGCTGGCGGGTCGACCCGCCCGTCACCGGCTCGGCGAGCTTGGCGCTGACCCGGGGGTCGAGGTCGGCGAGGCATTCGGCGTAGAAGGCGGCCGCGTCGGGCGCGATCACGGGCTGGATCCGGGCGATCGCGCCGTGCGCGCCGAGCGCGGCCAGCGTGCGCGTCAGGACGGCCTGCCCACCGACGCGGCGATACTGCTTGGGCATGCCGCCGCCGATGCGGATGCCGCGACCCGCCGCGACGATCACCGCGGCAACGCTCAACGCGGTGCTGGACATGGAACTCTCGGACCCGCACGTCTCGCGGCATCCCGGGAGCGGATGCCGTCTTTACGCCGGGCAAGGGTGCGACGGTTTCGGAAATCCTGGCGAATCGCCGCGGCCCGCCGCACCTGACCGCCCGGGAACGCCCGTCGTTTAAGCGGGGCATGAACCGAAATCAAATCGCGCGGGCGGCTTGCGTCCGGCCCGCTTTTGTCTATTTGTTGGGCAGAATGATGACTGACCATTATTTGAGCGTTGCGCGCTCGGGGGCGGCGGGGGCCGTTGCGGAGGATGCCGGCCCGCCGGTGCTGCTCGCGCCGCTGTCCGGGGTCACCGACCTGCACATGCGCCGGATCGCCCGCCGCCTCGGGGCGAGCGCCGTGGTCTCCGAGATGGTGGCCGCGGCCGAGTTCGCCCGCGGCGAGAACGAGGCGCGCCTGCGCGCCGAGGGCAGCGGCGTGCATCCCCACGTGGTCCAGCTCGCCGGCTGCGCCCCGGCGCCCATGGCGGAGGCGGCGCGTCTGTGCGAGGCGGCCGGCGCCGACATCATCGACATCAATATGGGCTGCCCGGCCAAGAAGGTGACCGGCGGCGAGGCGGGTTCGGCGCTGATGCGCGACCTCGACCACGCCACTCGGATCCTCGCTGCCGTGCGGGACGCGGTGCGGGTGCCCGTCACCCTCAAGATGCGCCTCGGCTGGGATCACGCCAGCCTCAACGCCCCGGATCTGGCCCGGCGGGCGCAGGCGCTCGGCTTGTCCGCCGTGACGGTGCACGGCCGCACCCGGCAGCAATTCTACACGGGCAGCGCCGACTGGCCGGCGATCCGATCGGTCGTCGAGGCGGTCGCGATCCCGGTCATCGCCAACGGCGATATCGGCAGCTTCGACGAGGCGCGGGCCTGCCTCGCCGCCTCGGGCGCCGCCGGCGTGATGGTCGGGCGCGCCGCCATCGGCCGGCCCTGGCTCGTCGGGCAGATCGCGGACGGACTCGCCGGCCGCCCGGTGCGGTCGCTCGCGCGGGCCGAGCGGGCCGCGATCGCGGCCGAGCATTACGAGGGGCTGATCGATCTCTACGGCGCCGCCATGGGCGTGCGCCACGCCCGCAAGCACCTCGCGGCCTACGTGGACGAGGCAGGGCGGATCCGCCCCGCCCTGAATGCCGCCGACCGCACGCGGCTTCTCACCACGCACGACCCGGGCACGGCGCTGGCCCTGCTGCGGCGCGCCTTTCTCGAGCCCGCGGGCGGCTCCGCGGCACCGATCGAGGAGGCGGCATGAGCGGCGAGGGGGGGATGGGCCGCGAGTCCAACGGGCGGGGGAGGGGAGCGCCGACCTCCGAGGCCGTCATCAACGCCCTGCCGCTGCCCGTGCTGACCATCGGGGCGGACGAGCGCATCCTGCACTGCAACCACGCCGCCGAGAGCTTCTTCGACCATTCCGCCCGGCTGATGCAGCGGCGGCGCCTGCGCGACATCATCCCGTTCGCCTCGCCGATCATCGCGCTGGTGGCTGAGGTGCGGCGCCGGCGGGCGAGCGTCAGCGAGTACCGGGTGGAGCTGACGCAGCCCCGCTCCGGCCAGGAGCGCAGCGTCGACGTGTTCGCGACCCCGCTCGGGGACGAGGGCGAGGCGGTGGTGCTGATGCTTCAGGAGCGCACCATCGCCGACAAGATGAACCGCCAGCTCACCCACCGGGGCGCGGCGCGCTCGATGATCGCGCTCGGCGCGATGCTCGCCCACGAGATCAAGAACCCGCTGGCCGGCATCCGCGGCGCCGCGCAGCTCCTCGAGCAGTCCGGCGCCGAGGAGGACCGGGTGCTGACCCGCCTCATCTGCGACGAGTCCGACCGCATCGTGCGCATCGTCGAGCGGATGGAGCTGTTCGGCGACGAGCGGCCCGTCGAGCGCGGTCCGGTCAACGTCCACGGCGTACTCGACCAGGTGAAGCGATCCGCGCAGTCGGGCTTTGCCCGTCACATCCGCTTCGTGGAGAACTACGATCCTTCCCTGCCCCCGGTCCTCGGCAACCGCGACCAGCTCATCCAGGTGATTCTCAACCTCGTGAAGAACGCGGCCGAGGCGATCGGGGCCGATACGGTCGACGGCGAGATCACGCTCTCGACCGCTTTCCGCACGGGGCTGCGCCTGCAGATCCCGGGCTCGCGCGAGCGCGTGAGCCTCCCCATCGAGGTGGCGGTGCGCGACAACGGCCCGGGCGTCACCGCAGAACTTCTGCCCGACCTGTTCGACCCTTTCGTGACCACCAAGACGCAAGGGTCCGGCCTCGGTCTTGCATTGGTCGCCAAGATCGTCGGCGATCATGGGGGCATCGTCGAGTGCGATCCCGTGCCCCGCCGCACCACCTTCCGCCTTCTCCTGCCCATGTCGAGCGCCCGGGACGGGCGCGAATCGGTCGTGGAGGCCGAGTAAGTTCATGCCCAACGGCCACATCATCGTCGCGGACGACGACGCCGCGATCCGCACCGTCCTCAACCAGGCCCTGTCGCGGGCGGGCTACGAGGTCCGCTCCACCGGCAATTGCGCGACCCTCTGGCGCTGGGTGGCGCAGGGGGAGGGCGACCTCGTCATCACCGACGTGGTGATGCCCGACGAGAACGTGTTCGACCTCCTGCCCCGCATCAAGCGCGTGCGGCCGGAGCTGCCGATCATCGTGATGAGCGCGCAGAACACCTTCATGACGGCGATCCGGGCCTCGGAGCGAGGCGCCTACGAGTACCTGCCCAAGCCCTTCGACCTGAAGGAGCTGATCGCGATCGTGGGCCGCGCGCTCTCTCGGCCGCGTGGGGCGCCGGCGCCCGGCGCGGGCCCCGAGAACGAGGATATCCCCCTGGTCGGGCGCTCGCCCGCCATGCAGGAGATCTACCGCGCGCTCGCGCGCCTGATGCCGACCGACCTCACGGTGATGATCACCGGCGAGTCCGGCACCGGCAAGGAGCTCGTCGCCCGGGCGCTGCACGATTACGGCCGCCGCCGCACCGGGCCGTTCGTGCCCGTCAACATGGCGGCGATCCCGCGCGATCTCATCGAGTCGGAGCTGTTCGGCCACGAGAAGGGGGCCTTCACGGGCGCGCTCTCGCGCTCGGCGGGCCGCTTCGAGCAGGCGGAGGGCGGCACCCTCTTCCTCGACGAGATCGGTGACATGCCGATGGAGGCGCAGACACGCCTGCTGCGCGTCCTGCAGCAGGGCGAGTACACGACGGTCGGCGGGCGCGTGCCGATCAAGACGAACGTCCGCATCATCGCGGCGACGAACAAGGACCTGCGGGTCTCGATCCAGCAGGGCATCTTCCGCGAGGACCTGTTCTTCCGCCTCAACGTCGTGCCGCTGCGCCTGCCGGCCTTGCGCGAGCGCGCCGAGGACGTGCCAGACCTCGTGCGGCACTTCTTCGTCCTCGTCGAGCGCGAGGGCCTGACCCGCAAGACCCTCGACGCGGACGCCATGGAGCGGCTCAAGCGCTACCGGTGGCCCGGCAACGTGCGCGAGCTCGAGAACCTCGTGCGGCGGCTGGCCGCGCTCTACCCGCAGGAGACGATCACCGGCCCGGTCATCGAGGCCGAGCTCGACACGCTGCCGCTCGCCCAGTCCGCGCCGGCCCAGCCGGGCCACGCCGCCCGCAGGGGAGGCGGCGAGAGCGAGACCCTGTCGGGCGCCGTCGAGCGGCACCTCTCGGAGTATTTCTCGGGCTATCGCGACACCCTGCCGCCGCCCGGCCTCTACCATCGCATCCTGCGCGAGATCGAGGGGCCGCTGATCGGCGCGGCGCTGGCCGCGACCCGCGGCAACCAGATCCGTGCCGCGGAACTCCTCGGGGTCAACCGCAACACCCTGCGCAAGAAGGTGCGCGACCTCGACCTGCAGGTGTTCCGCACCGCCCGCTGAAGGCGGGCGGACCGCCCGCCGGGCGCCTCAATGCCGGCGCGCGGCCCGGCCCGTGCGCAGGTGCTCGGCGAGCTCGAACCCGATCGCGATCATCAGCCCGTCGACGAGCTTCGTCAGCGCCGGCCGGTTGAGGCCGTCGGCGAGGCCCCGCATCGCGATGGCGTGCTCGGCCATGCGATTCACGAGGCGCTCGGCCTGCTGCAGGTTGGCGGTCCGGGCCTCGGTGAGATCGAGGGCGATGCCGCAGCCCCGCACCGCCCGCCCCGAGGCGTCGTGCGCGATGCGCCCGCGCATGAGCAGGCTGCGCCTGTCCCTGCGCGTGCCCAGGGTCCGGAACTCCGCCTCGAAGGGGCCGCCGGTCTCGCCGGCCGCGTGGAGATGGCCCTCGATCCGGCCGCGGTCGCCCGGATCCATCCGCTCGAGCAGGGCGGCCAGCGGGATTCCGGACGATGCCCGCTCCGGGTCGATCCCGAGCAGCCGCGCAAGGGGAGCCGTGAGGGTGAGACGGTCCGCCCAGAGATCGTGCATCCAGGCGCCCACGAAGCCGGACGCCTCGAGAGCAGCCTGGAGTTCGGCGAGAGCGCGCGGGATCGGGGCATCATCCATGGGAACCCTCGAGCAGCGCCGGAGACGACCCGCGCCCGATCGGGTTGTTAATCTGAGGTTGCGGCAACGCTCTCAAACGCCGGACTTGCCGCGGCAGAATTAGAGGAAGGCGCCGTAGAAGGAAAGGGCAATACTGAATTCGGATCGAATTCTGGCAACCTAAGATCTATCTATCGGCGGATGCGCGGGAAGCGAACCTCGCGCCGCCGCGACAAGGGACCCGCCGAGTCACGCCCTGATCGGGCCCGAGCGGCCCGTCACGGGATCCGGGCATGCCGCGATCCCGGGCTTAACGCCTCGTTAACCATGATCGGCGAAACCGGGATCGCAGCATCCTTGGGTCACAGGACGAGGGCATCCCGTCGTCCCGGGATCCTGGGACAGGACGGTCGCGGCCTCGCCGACGCTCCGGCCGTTTTGTAACCCTAAGTTGATCATCCAACCGTCGCCGCAGCGGTGGTTGCATGAGTCGCCAGCAAGGGACGCCAGGATGAAAGCCATCACGTTCGTCACCCAGAAGGGGGGCAGCGGCAAGAGCACGCTCTGCATCTCGCTCGCCGTCGCCGCGCAGGAGGCAGGCCGCTCGGTCTGCATACTGGAGATGGACCGGCAGGCCACGATCAGCGACTGGCTCGACCACCGCACCGCCGAGGGGCCCGAGGTGGCCCAGATCGACGCCACCCAGATCGACGCCGTGATGGCGCAGCTTCGCGACTCGGCCTACGACTACGTCTTCATCGACACGCCGGGCGTCGATTCCACCGGCACCCTCTCGGCGATCCGCGCGGCCGATCTCTGCATCATCCCGTGCCGGCCGACACCCGCGGACCTGCGGGCCTTCAAGCCGACGCTCGCCGCCATCTACCGGCTGGAGAAGAAATTCGCCTTCGTGCTGAACCAGACGCCGCCGCGCTCCTACCGCATCCGCGACGCGGCCGACGGCCTCGCGGTTCTCGGCGTGCTGCCGGACGTCAACATCGTGGCCCGCACCGACCACCAGGACGCGATCGGCCTCGGCCAGGGCGTCACCGAGTTCAACCCCAAGGGTCAGGCCGCCGCCGAGGTGCGCAAGCTCTGGACCTGGATCGAGAAGCGGACACAGGTGGCCAAGCATGTCAAAGCCGCCTAAGCTCAGCCTCGCCTCGATCGTCGCGGCGGCCTCCCCGGCCAAGCCAGCCCCGGCCAGGCCGGCCGCCTTGCAGGGGCCGCCGACAGCCGAGATCGTGCAGCTCGACCTCGCCCCGGTGCCCGCGCGCCGGCCGAGCGCCACCCTCAAGCAGCGCGCCCGGCAGATGTCGGTCTACCTGGAGCCGCCGGTCTACGACCAGTTGCGCGACCTCGCCTATGCCGAGCGCACCAAGATGCATGCGCTCATGCTCGAGGCCCTGGACCTCCTGTTCAAGCAGCGGGGCGCCAAGTCCATCGAGCAGCTGAACGAGGCCGACCCGCGCTGACGCGGGATGGACGCGCGGAAGCGCCGGTGCCGCCGGTTGCAGAAAATGCGTTTCGAGAGAATGAGTTGCGGCCCTGAGCTGAGAAACCTCCTGAGACGATCGGAGCTCGCCTGACGCGGCGGTCGCGGCCGGGCGCGGCCCGCCGCGCCCGGGCCGCTCGTCAGCGGCATTTTTCGATTTTTGCCAAAGGCGTTGGGGACCGTCCTTTATCCTCCTCCGCAATCGCTCCGGCGCCCCGGAAGCGCAGGATCGGCGCGTCCCGTCGTCCTTCGTTCAGGCTTCCTTTACGTCGTCGCGACAATTCTCGGGCCTCCCGCTCCGGGGCGCCCGCTCGGCGTTCCGTATCCGCGGGATCCGCCCGGCCGTGCTCACCCGCGCCGGGGCCGGTCTGTGGCGTACGCGGTGGGCCCGAGTGGTTGGAATGGCGCGTTCGACGAAGGCCGGGATACCGCACCTGCGCGCGCTCCCGCTCCGGCGCATCCTGGCGGTCTCGGCGATCGCGCTGGCGACCGCCAATTGCAGCACCGGCCCGCAGAAATTCGCCGGTTCGTCCTCCGGCAACGGCATCGATCCGAAATACGGGGTTAGGGCGAGCCCGCGCCTCTACAACGAGGGCGACGTGATTCCCAAGGGCGGCGGCCGCCGCTTCTCGGGCAAGCCCTACGTGGTGGCCGGGCGCACCTACGTGCCCCGCGAGGATGCGCGCGGCTACGTCCGTGAGGGCCTCGCCTCCTGGTACGGCAGCGCCTTCCACGGCCGCCAGACCGCCAACGGCGAGGTCTTCGACCGGCACTCGATCGCGGCCGCCCACCCGACCCTGCCGCTGCCGAGCTACGCCCGCGTCACCAACACGGCGAACGGGCGCTCGATGATCGTGCGCGTCAACGACCGCGGCCCCTATCACGCCGACCGGGTCATGGATGTCTCGGAGGCGGTGGCCGAGGCGCTGGAGTTCCACCGTCGCGGCACGACGCGGGTGCGGGTCGAGTATGTCGGCAGGGCCTCGGTCGCCGGCAGCGACGACCGCAAGCTGATGGCGACCTTGCGCACGGACGGTCGCCCGGCCGCGATCGGCGGGCGCAGCCCGATCATGCTCGCCGATCTCGGCCCCGACGCGCAGGAGAGCGCCGAGCCGCTGTCCCGCGCGCGGGCGCCGCTCGCCTTCCGGCCGCGCGAGGAGGCGCCCGAGGAGGTCCCGGCGCCCCGCCAGCCGCATCCCGCTCCCGTCTTGGTGGCGAGCGCCGCCGTCGCGGTGCCGGCCGCACTCCAGCCCACCGCGCAGCGCGGTGCTCCCTTCCGGCCGGCGCCGCTCGCACAGGCGCATCCCGGCGGCCCGGCCCAGGTCGCGGCGGCCAAGCTCGCGCCGTCGCGAAGCGAGCCGCTCAGCCTTGCGCCCCCGACGCGGGTCGCGGGCCTCAACCCGGTCCGCGCCGCGCCGCTCCGCGCCGACCCGCGACAGGCGTTCGCGACGGCGTCGGGCACGGTCCCGGCAGGAATGCGCTCTCCGGGCCGCGCCGCTCCGATCATGGCCGCCGCGCAATCATCGGTGCCGGCGGTCAAGGGTGGCCCCGGGCCGGGACCGAAGGGTGCCGCGCCGGTCCCCGCCATGATGCCCGCTTCCGCCAAGCTCGCCATGGCGCGTCTTGCCGGCGCGCCGGCAGCTGCCGGCAAGGCGCCCGGTCCTTCCGCGCACCCGGCCTCCGCGCCCGCCAAGCCGTCCCGGCCGCGCTCGCGCCTCGCCGAGGTCAACTGAGTCCACGGCCGCGTCCCCGACGTTGCCGCGTCCGCGGGGGGCAGCCTCCGCGGTCCGGCGCGGGCCGTCACGCCACGCTGTCGCGACGTGCGGCCCGGCGCGGCGAACTTGCATTCGATCTGGCGGGCAAAGCGCTGTAGGGTCTCGCTTTGCGGGGCGTTCAGGGACGGGCGCCGCCAGGCTCAGCAGGCCGAGGCGGACCGGCGGTTTTCGAGGGTGACGATGCGTGTGAGATCCATCCGGACGGCCGTCGCGGTCCTGTCCTGCCTCGGCCTCTTCGCGCTGCCGGCCGCCCGGCCCGCGCGGGCCCAGAATTTCCAGACCTCCGCGCCCCACGCCATCCTGATCGACGCGGATTCGGGCTCGGTGCTGTTCGAGAAGGCGGCCGACGAGCCCTTCTCGCCGGCCAGCATGGCCAAGCTGATGACGACCGAGATCGTGTTCGATGCTCTGAAGTCCGGCCGCCTCACCATGGATTCCGAGTTCACGGTGACCGAGGACGCGTGGCGCCGGGGCGGGGCGGGGGGCGGCGGCTCCTCGATGTTCGCCCAGGTCAACAGCCGCATCAAGCTGTCGGACCTGCTGCGCGGCCTCATCGTGCAGTCGGGCAACGACGCCGCGATCACCATCGCGGAGAACATGGCGGGCTCGGAAGAGGCCTTCGCCGGCATCATGAACCAGAAGGCCAGGGAGCTCGGCCTGACGAAGTCGGTCTTCCGCAACGCGACGGGCTATTCCGCCCCCGACCAGAAGGTGAGCGCGCGCGACCTCGCCAAGCTGTCGATTCACCTGATCGAGACCTACCCGGACCTCTACAAGATCTTCGCCGAGCGCGAGTTCACCTGGAACAAGATCAAGCAGCAGAACCGCAACCCGCTGCTCGCCCTCGACATCGGGGCGGACGGGCTCAAGACCGGCTATCTCGAGGAATCGGGCTACGGCCTGACGGGCTCGGCCGTCCAGAACGGCCAGCGCCTCGTGATGGTGGTGAGCGGCCTCAAGACGGCGCGCGACCGCGCCTCCGAGGCGCGCAAGCTGATGGAATGGGGCTTCCGCGCCTTCGAGCCGCGCCAGGTCTTCGCGGCCGGCGAGACCGTGGCGGAGGCGTCGGTCTTCGGCGGCGAGAAGGGCAGCGTGCCGCTCGTGGCGCGCAAGCCCGTGCGCCTTCTTCTGCCGCGCGGCTCCGGTGAGCGCATCAGCGCGCGCGCCGTCTACCAGGGCCCGCTGGCGGCCCCGGTCGAGCAGGGCCGTGAGATCGGCCGGCTGCGCATCATGCGCGGCGACGCGGTCGCCCTCGACCAGCCCCTCTACGCGGGCGAGGCGGTCGGGGCCGGCACGATCCCGCAGCGCGCCCTCGACGCCGCTCTCGAAGTCGGCACCGGCCTGTTCCGGCGCGCCTTCAGCAAGGCCGGCAATCCCTCGTGAGGCAATCCCTCGTGAGGCCTGCCCCGCCGCGCGGCGTCTTCATCACCTTCGAGGGCGGGGAGGGCGCCGGCAAGTCGACCCAGCTCGGCCGCCTCGCCCGGCACCTGCAGGAGCGGACCGGCCGCACGGTCGTGACCACCCGCGAGCCCGGCGGCTCGCCCCGCGCCGAGGAGATCCGCACGGCGCTGCTCGCGGGCGTCGCCAAGCGCTACGGATCCTTCGCCGAGGCACTGCTGTTCACGGCGGCCCGGATCGATCACCTCGACCGGCTGATCCGCCCGGCGCTGCGGCGCGGCGAGATCGTGATCTGCGACCGCTTCGCGGATTCGACCCGCGCCTACCAGGGGGCGGCGGGCGGGCTCGAGGCCCGGACCGTGCGGGCGCTCGAGCGCGTTGCGGTCGGTGAGACGCGGCCCGACCTCACCCTGATCCTCGACCTTCCGCCCGAGACCGGCCTCGCCCGCGCGCGCGCGCGATCCAGCGAGACGGGGCCCGACCGGTTCGAGGCCGAGGCCCTCGACTTCCACGCCCGGCTGCGCGCGGGCTTCCGGGCGATCGCCGAGGCCGAGCCGGAGCGCTGCGCCGTGATCGACGCCGACCGCGGCGCCGACGCGGTCGAGGCCGAGATCCGCGCCGTCGTGGCGGCGCGCCTGCCGGACCTTGTCCCGGCGGAGCCGGGGGAGGGCCGCCACAATGCCGCCTGAGCGGGCGCCCGACGATGTCGAGCCGGGGGACCTCGCCGAGGTACCGCGGCCCCGCGAGGCGTTCCGCCTCGTCGGCCACGCCGCCGCCGAGGCGGCCTTCCTCTCCGCGCTCGGCGCCGGGCGCCTGCACCATGCCTGGCTGATCGGCGGGCCGCAGGGCATCGGCAAGGCGACCCTGGCCTACCGGGTGGCGCGCTGGCTGCTGGCCAATCCCGACCTGCCGGCGCCGGGCGCGCTCCCGGAGCGTCTCGACGTCGACCCGGGCCATCCCGCCGCCCGCAAGGTCGCGGCCCTCTCGCACCCGAACCTCGTGGCCCTGCGCCGGCACCGGATGCCCGGCGCCAAGACCCTGCCGACCCGAATCCCGGTCGACGCCGCCCGTCGCGCCCTCGACCTGTTCGGCGCGACCGCCGGCAACGCGGGCTACCGGATCTGCATCGTCGACAGCGCCGAGGACCTGAACCCGAACAGCGCCAACGCCCTCCTGAAGATGCTGGAGGAGCCGCCGCCGCGCTCGCTCTTCCTCATCGTCAGCCATGCGCCGGGCCGCCTCCTGCCGACGATCCGCTCGCGCTGCCGGGCGCTCACCCTGCGGCCCCTGAGCGAGGGGGAGGTGGCCGCGGTGGTCTCGGGCTTCCCGGCCCCGTTCCGCGCGCCCGACGCGGAGGCGCTCGCGCGGGCGGCGAGCCTCGCCGAGGGCTCGGTGGCACGGGCCGTGGCGATGCTCGATCCCGTCACCCTCCGGCTCGTCGGCGAGGTCGAGGCGCTCCTCGCCCGCCTCGACGCGCCGGATTGGCGGCGCATCCTGGCGCTCGCCGAGACGCTCTCGGCCCGCGAGGCGGACGCCCTGTTCGAAGCGAGCCTCGACACCGTGTTCCGCTTCGCCTCGGCCGAGCTCGACCGGCGCCGGGCCGAGCCGCCCGCTCGCCTTGCGGCCCTGGTCGAGGTGTGTGACAAGCTCGCCCGCGCCGCCCGGGAGGCCGCGACCTACAATCTCGACCGCCGGCCCCTCGTCCTGTCCCTGTTCGGGGACCTTGCGGGCGCCGTGCGGGCGGCCTGAGATCCGACAAACCTCCGATCCTGTGATCCCGTCATCCCGGGATCGGGGGCGCCCATGAACCGCGTATCCGGGGAACTTCCACCGTGACGGCCCACAATCCGGCGCAAGGCCGATTCAGCCTCACCACCGCGATCTCCTACCCGAACGGCGCGCCCCATATCGGCCACGCCTACGAGGTGATCGCCACCGACGCCATCGCCCGCTTCAAGCGCCTGGACGGCTGCGACGTGCTGTTCTCGACGGGCACGGACGAGCACGGCCTCAAGATCCAGCAGACGGCGGCGCGCCAGGGCACCACGCCGCGCGCGCTCGTCGACGAGATGTCGCAGAAGTTCCGCCTGATGGCCGAGGCGCTGAACTGCAGCCACGACCGCTTCATCCGCACCACCGAGCCCGAGCACTACGCCGCCGCGCAGGCGATCTGGCGGCGGATGCGGGAGAACGGCGACATCTACCTGTCGAAATACATCGGCTGGTACTCGGTGCGCGACGAGGCGTGGTACGGCGAGGACGAGACCGAGCTCGGCCCCGACGGGACGCGGCGCGCCCGGGCGACCCAGACCCCCGTCGAGTGGACCGAGGAGGAGAACTACCTGTTCCGCCTCTCGGCCTACGGCGACAAGCTGCTGGCCCTCTACGAGTCCCAACCCGACTTCATCGGCCCCGAGACGCGCCGCAACGAGGTCGCGAGCTTCGTGCGCCAGGGCCTCAAGGACCTCTCGATCAGCCGCACCACCTTCGACTGGGGGGTGCCGGTGCCCGACGCGGACGGCCACGTCATGTATGTCTGGGTCGACGCGCTGACGAACTACCTGACCGTCTGCGGCTTCCCCGACGAGTCCGACCCGCGCTGGCGCCACTGGCCGGTCGACCTCCACGTCATCGGCAAGGACATCGTCCGCTTCCACGCGGTCTACTGGCCGGCCTTCCTGATGTCGGCGGGGTTGCCGCTGCCGCGGCGCGTGTTCGGCCACGGCTTCCTGCTCTCGAAGGGCGAGAAGATGTCGAAGTCGCTCGGCAACGTGGTCGACCCGATGGACCTGATCACCACCTACGGCGTCGATCAGCTCCGCTACTTCGTGCTGCGCGAGGTGCCCTTCGGCGGCGACGGCAATTACAGCCACGAGGCGATCATCGGGCGCATCAACGCGGACCTCGCCAACGACCTCGGCAACCTCGCCCAGCGCTCGCTCTCGATGGTGGCCAAGAACTGCGACGGGGCGGTGCCGCGGCCGGGCTCCCTGACGGAGGCCGACCGGGCGCTCCTCGCCTCGGCGGACGCGCTGCCGGAGCGGGCGCGGGCCGCCATGCGGGACCTCGCGCTCCACACGGTGCTGGGCGAGATCTGGGCCGTCGTCGGGGACGCGAACCGCTACTTCGCGGGCGAGGAACCGTGGAAGCTCCGCAAGACCGATCCCGAGCGGATGGGGACGGTCCTGTACGTCACGCTCGAGACCCTGCGGGCGGTGGGCATCCTCGTGCAGCCCTTCGTGCCGACGGCGGGCGCGGCGCTGCTCGATCTGCTCGCCGTCCCGCCGGATGCCCGCATGCTCGGATCCGTCGGCGCGGCGAACCGCCTCGCGCCCGGCACGAGCCTGCCCGCGCCGGCCCCGATCTTCCCCCGCTTCGTGGAGCCGGAAGCGCCGCCCGCCTGAGACAGTCGTTCCCTGCCCCCTGCAGGGAGGGGAGGGATGGTGCCGGAGGCACCGCCCGGGATCCATCCGGCCCCCAGCCCCGGTCCCTCCCGCAAGGGAGAGGACGGCCCTCACAGACCGACAATCCATCCTGATCGCCATCCTGATCGCCATCCTGATCGCCATCCTGATCGCCATCCTGATCGCCATGCTGATCGACAGCCACTGCCATCTCGACTTCCCGGACTTCGCCGCCGACATCGCGGGCGTCGTCGCGCGCGCGGAGGCCGCGGGGGTCGCGCGCATGCTCACGATCTCGACGCGCGTCGCCAAGGCCGACACCTATCGGGCGATCGCGGAGGCGCATCCGCAGGTCTGGTACACGGTGGGCACCCACCCGCACGGGGCGGCCGAGGAGCCGGACGTGCCGGCCGGGACCATCGCGGCGCTGACCCGTCATCCCCGCTGCATCGGCATCGGCGAGGCGGGGCTCGACTACCATTACGACGACGCGGCCCCGGAGGCCGTGCAGGAGCGGGTCCTGCGCGCCCATATCGAGGCCGCCCGGGCCACGGGCCTGCCCCTCGTGATCCATTCCCGCGACGCCGACGAGCACATGGAGGCGGTGCTCGCCGACGAGATGCGCAGGAGCCCCTTCACGGGCGTGCTGCACTGCTTCTCCTCGGGCCGCCGCCTCGCCGAGGCCGGGGTCGAGCTCGGCCTGTACGTGTCCTTCTCCGGCATCGTCACCTTCCGGCGCTCGCACGATCTGCGCGACATCGCCCGCGCCGTGCCCCGCACGCGCATCCTGGTGGAGACCGACGCGCCCTTCCTGGCCCCGGAGCCGCACCGGGGCCGGACCAACGAGCCCGCCTACACGGCCGATACGGCCCGCTCGCTCGCAGCGACGCTCGAACTGCCCGTCGCGGATCTCGCCGCGCTCACGACCGCGAATTTCCACCGCCTCTTCACCAAGGCGGAGGCCGGGAGAGCATGACAGGACCGGCCGCGGTCGGCTACCAACCGGGCGGGAGGTCCGGATGGCGACGCTGACCCTGCGCATCCTCGGCTGCGGCTCGTCCGGCGGCGTGCCGCGCGTCGCCTATGGCTGGGGCGCCTGCGATCCGGGCGAGCCGCGAAACCGCCGCCGCCGCTGCTCGATCCTGGCCGAGCGGCGGGACGGCGCGGGAGACGGGACGACCACGCTCCTCGTCGACACGTCGCCGGACCTGCGCGAGCAGCTCATCGATGCGGGCGTCGACCGCCTCGATGCGGTGCTGTTCACCCACGCCCACGCCGACCACACCCACGGCATCGACGACGTCCGGCCCCTCGTGATCCACATGCGGCGGCGCATCCCGGTCTATGCCGATGCCCTCACCCGCAACCTGCTCGAGGCCCGCTTCGGCTACTGCTTCGCCACGCCCCCCGGCAGCGCCTACCCGCCGATCCTCGACATGAACGACCTCCTCGCGGGCGAGACGGTGACGATCGACGGGCCGGGTGGTCCGCTCGCGGCGCAGCCCTTCGCCATGGAGCACGGCAACGAGGCGGCCCTCGGCTTCCGATTCGGCCAGGCCGCCTACGCGCCCGATGTCAGCGTGATGCCGGAGACGAGCAAGGCGCAGCTGCGCGGCCTCGATCTCCTGATCATCGACGCGCTGCGCGAGACCCCGCACCCGACCCATTACTCGGTCTCGGACGCGCTCGCTCTCATCGAGGAGGTGACGCCGCGGCGCGCCGTCCTGACGAACCTCCACACCGATCTCGACTACGCGACGCTCGCCCGCAGATTGCCCGCGCATGTCGTGCCGGCCCATGACGGCCTGAGCCTCACCGTGGACCTCTGAAGGAGGCCCGGCCAGCGCCCCCTCCAGGTGTCCCCTACGCCCCTCGGCGCCGAGGGTGCGTGCGGAGGAAGGGGCTCCCGCTGATCGAGCGGTCTGTGAGGCGCTCCCAGCAGACCGTCGGGCGATCCGGCCCGTCCACGGATCCGCCCCTGACCGGGCGCCGCAACGGCCGAGGATCGAGCTCCGCCGTATCCGGTCCGCCGGCTCGCGCGGGCTCTCAATCCTGCAATTGCCGGTCGCATTTTCCGCCCCGCGGGCCCGATTCGTATTAATTTCGCCACACTGTTGTGGCCCTGCATCAGGCATGCCGTTTTTGCGACGCTCACGGACAACGGGCACCCTGCCGGAGGGCTCCGGCAGGACCGCCGCTCCCCTGGACGGACCGTCGGTGGCCGACGGCCTCGCGCCGAACGATCCGGTCGCGGAAGCGATCCGGCCCGGGCCGCGCGGCCCGGGCTGGATCGGCGCGGCCGTGGTGGCCACCGCCCTCGTCTCGGCCATCGCCACCTTCCTGATCCTGGCCGGCGTGATCCGGGTGACGCCGACGCCGGGGATCGGCGTGATGCTGCTCGCCATCAACGTCTTCCTGGTCCTCAGCCTCGTCGTGGTCATCGCCTGGGAGGCGAGGGTCTTCCTGCATGCCCGCCGCGCCAACGCCGCGGTGGCGCGGCTGCACACCCGTATCGTCGGGTTGTTCAGCCTGATCGCGATCCTGCCGACGATCCTGCTCGCCGTCGTCGCCTCGGTGACGATCGATCGCGGCCTGTCGCTCGGCTTCACCGACCGGGTCCGCGACGTGGTGCTGAAATCCGTGGAGGTGGCCGACGCCTACCAGGAGAACCAGTGCCAGAGCCTCGCCCGCGAGATCCGCATCCTCAACGACGACCTGACCCGCGCCCGGCCGAATTTCGATGTGAACCGCGACTGGTTCGAGAGCTTCCTGACCACCCGGGCGACCAATCTGGGGCTGCCGGTCGCGCAGATCATGCGCGGGCCCAACGAGGTCGTGGCGCGCGCCAAGATCGACATCCTGAAACAGACGCGCCTGCCCTCGGCGGCCGCCTTCGAGGACGCCGCGAAGTCGAACGACCCGATCTGCCTGCTGCCGACGGAGGGCCGCGTCTTCGCCGCGCTCCTGCGCATGCCGGCCTACGACGACGCGGTGCTCCTCGTGCAACGCGAGGTGAGCCAACTCGCCATCGACTTCCCCGGCGTGTCGCGGGCGGCGGCGGCCGAGTACCTGACCTACGATTCGCTCAAGCGGTCGATTCAGATCACCTTCGCGTCGGTCTTCGTGCTGATCGCGCTGATCGCGCTGCTCTCGGCCGTCTGGTTCGGGCTGAACTTCGCCAACCGCTTCGTCGCCCCGATCCGCCGCCTCATCAATGCCGCCGACCAGGTCGCCTCGGGCAATTTCTACGCCCAGGTGCCGGCCCGGAAGGCCGACGGCGACCTCGCGCATCTCGGCGAGAGCTTCAACAAGATGACGCAGGAACTGCGCCGCCAGCATGCGGGCCTCACCGCCGCGAGCGACCTGATCGACCGCCGCCGCCGCTTCACGGAGGCCGTGCTCTCGGGCGTCTCGCCGGGCGTCATCGGCGTCGATGCGGGCGGGCTCGTCACCATCGCCAACCCCGGGGCCGAGCGCATGCTCGGGCTCGGCGGGGACGCCCTGGTCGGCCGGTCGCTCACCGAGGCGGTGCCCGAGCTCGCACCCCTCCTGCCCGAGGGCCGCCAGCGGGCCCTGCAGCAGCAGCAGATCCAGCTTACCCGCGACGGGCGCGAGCGGACCGTCACGGTGCGGGTCACGAGCGAGCAGGCGCAAGGGGACGCGCGGGGCTTCGTGGTGACCCTCGACGACATCACCGACCTCGTCTCGGCCCAGCGCACCTCGGCCTGGGCGGACGTCGCCCGCCGCATCGCCCACGAGATCAAGAACCCGCTCACCCCGATCCAGCTCTCGGCCGAGCGGATCCGGCGGAAATACGGGAAGGTGATCATCACCGACCGCGAGGTCTTCGACCAGTGCACGGCGACGATCGTGCGCCAGGTGGACGAGATCAAGCGCATGGTCGACGAGTTCTCGTCCTTCGCCCGCATGCCCAAGCCCGCGATCGCCGAGCACGACCTCACGGAGATCGCCAAGCAGAACCTGTTCATGATGCGGGTGGCCCATCCCGACCTCGACTTCGCTTTCTCGGCCAGGGGCTTCGAGGGCGGCGAGCGGGTCACCGCGGCCTTCGACATCCGGCTCCTGTCGCAGGTCCTCACCAACATCCTCAAGAACGCCGTCGAGGCGGTCGCGGCGGTGCCGGAGGCCGAGCTCGGCAAGGGCCGGGTCGACCTCGCCCTGAGCATCGACGACGCCTTCGCGGTGATCGAGGTCACCGACAACGGCAAGGGATTCCCCGCCGAGGGGCGCCAGCGCCTGCTCGAGCCCTACATGACGACCCGCGAGGGCGGCACCGGGCTCGGGCTCGCCATCGTCAGCAAGGTGCTGGAGGAGCATGGCGGCGGGATCGAGCTGAACGACAACCCGGCCGGACGGGGCGGCCGCGTGCGGATGCGCGTGCCCCGCGCCCTCGCCCGCGAGGATGCGCCCGCGCAGTTGCCCGCGGAAGGGCCGGCAACGGCGCCCGCGCGCCGGGACGAACCGAACGAGAGCTTGGGCGAGAGCCCCGGCGGACGAGTGGAGAAGGGCGCCGCGCGGACGGCCCCCCAGAACGCGGAGATGCTGCCGGAGATGCTGCAATGAGCGCCGATATCCTGATCGTCGACGACGAGGCCGACATCCGGGACCTCGTGGCCGGCATCCTCGACGACGAGGGCCACCGCACCCGCACCGCGGGCAGCTCCGACGACGCGCTGGCGGCGATCGAGGCACGCCGCCCCCATCTCGTCTTCCTCGACATCTGGCTGCAGGGCTCGCGCCTCGACGGCCTGCAGGTGCTCGACCTGATCAAGGCGGGCCACCCGGACCTGCCGGTGGTGATGATCTCGGGCCACGGCAACATCGAGACCGCGGTCTCGGCCATCAAGGCGGGCGCCTACGATTTCATCGAGAAGCCGTTCAAGGCCGACCGCCTGATTCTGGTCGCCGAGCGGGCGCTCGAAGCCTCCCGCCTCAAGCGCGAGGTCAAGGACCTGAAGGCGCGCTCGGGCCAGGCGAGCCGGCTCGTCGGCGGGTCCGTGGCCGTCAACCAGTTGCGCCAGACCGTGGAGCGCGTGGCGCCCACGAATGCCCGCGTGATGATCTCGGGTGCGCCGGGCTCCGGCAAGGAACTCTCCGCGCGCACCCTCCACGGGGCCTCGGGGCGCGCCAACGGACCCTTCGTGGTCATCAATGCGGCCACGATCACGCCGGAGAACATGGAGGCCGAGCTCTTCGGGGTGGAGGCCGGCGAGGGCCGGGTGCGCCGCGTCGGCGCGCTGGAGGAGGCCCATGGCGGCTCCCTCTACATCGACGAGGTCGCCGACATGCCCCGGGAGACGCAGAACCGCATCCTGCGGGTTCTGGTCGATCAGAACTTCCAGCGGGTGGGCGGCACCACCCGGGTGCACGTGGACGTGCGCATCATCTCCTCCTCCTCGCGCGACCTCGCCGAGGAGATCGCGGGCGGGCGCTTCCGGGAGGACCTGTTCCATCGCCTCTCGGTGGTGCCGATCCGGGTGCCCTCCCTGTCCGAGCGCCGCGAGGACGTGCCGGAGCTGATCTCGTTCTTCATGGACCAAATCTCGGCCGCCACCGGCCTGCCGCGCCGCCGCATCGCCGAGGACGCGATGGCGGTGCTGCAGTCGCACGACTGGCCGGGCAACGTCCGGCAGCTGCGCAACAACGTCGAGCGGCTGATGATCCTCACCCACACCGACCCGGAGCAGGAGGTCACCTCGGAGATGCTGCCCTCCGAGATCGGCGCGCTCGTGCCCACCACGCCGAACGGGGCGGGCGGCGAGAAGCTGATGAGCCTGGCGCTGCGCGAGGCGCGCGAGATCTTCGAGCGCGAATATCTGATCGCGCAGATCGCGCGGTTCTCCGGAAACATTTCTCGCACGGCCGAATTCATCGGGATGGAGCGCTCGGCGCTGCACCGCAAGCTGAAGTCCCTCGGCATCGGTCCGTGAGCGGCGGCGGATGGGACACGGTCAACGGCGGCCTCGGCGCAGCGCTCCCCTTGCATCGCGCCCCTTGCATCGCGACGCGAATTGAACCTGTAATGCGTCCGGCCGAGGTTGCGCACCCTCCGACCCGGCACGGACGATGTGGTGCCCAACGATCGGAATCCGCCCATCAAGGCAGGCGCCGGGAGGGCGGGCGCCGGGACAATCTAAGGATAAGAAGAAATGGCGGGCGAACGCGCACAGAACCTGCAGGACACGTTCCTCAACCATGTCCGCAAGAACAAGATCCCGCTCACCATCTTCCTCGTCAACGGGGTGAAGCTGCAGGGCGTGGTGACCTGGTTCGACAACTTCTGCGTGCTCCTGCGCCGGGATGGGCATTCGCAGCTCGTCTACAAGCACGCGATCTCGACGATCATGCCGGGCCATCCCGTGCAGCTCTTCGAGCCGGACGAGACCACGGCCGACAAGGCCTGACCGCGGCCTCGTCGGATTCGGTGCGGCGGCCGGGCCCCGTGCCCTTGTCTGTCGCCGGCAAAGACCCATTGTCCTGAGAGATCGGGACACTGGCACGCAGGCTTCATGAGCGAGACGATCCTCCCGGGCGAGGCCCGGCTTCAGGCGATGGCCGCCCCCGAGGGCGAGATCGCGGCGGCCACCCATACCCTCGTCGTCGGACCCTACCTGACCCGCGCCGGCGCCGCCCAGGCCTCGGGCGCGGCGGAGCGCCTGTCGCCGCGCTCCACGGCCGCGCGCCTCGACGAGGCGGTGGGGCTCGCGGCCGCCATCGACCTCGACGTCGCCGAGGCGATGGCGCTCAGCCTGCCCAGGATCCGGCCCTCCACCTATCTCGGCAAGGGCCGGGTGGAGGAGCTCTCGGGCCTGGTCAAGGCGAGCGAGATCGGCCTCGTGGTGATGGATTGCGCCCTCTCGCCGGTGCAGCAGCGCAACCTCGAGAAGGCCTGGGGCGCCAAGGTCATCGACCGCACCGGCCTGATCCTTGAGATCTTCGGGCGGCGCGCCTCGACCCGCGAGGGGCGCCTGCAGGTGGAGCACGCGCACCTCGCCTACCAGAGGAGCCGCCTCGTCCGCTCCTGGACCCATCTCGAGCGCCAGCGCGGCGGATTCGGCTTCCTGGGTGGCCCCGGCGAGACCCAGATCGAGGCCGACAGGCGCCTGATCCAGGAGCGCATGACCCGGATCGAGCGCGACCTCGACGCGGTCACCCGCACCCGCGGCCTGCACCGGCAGAGCCGGGCGCGCGTGCCGTACCCGATCGTGGCGCTCGTCGGCTACACGAATGCCGGCAAGTCGACCCTGTTCAACGCGCTCACCAAGGCGCAGGTGACGGCGCAGGACATGCTGTTCGCGACCCTCGACCCGACGGCGCGCGCCACCAGGCTGCCGCACGGGGAGACCGTGATCCTGTCCGACACGGTCGGCTTCATCTCGGACCTGCCGACGCCCCTCATCGCGGCCTTCCGGGCGACGCTCGAGGACGTGATCGAGGCCGACATCCTGCTGCACGTGCGCGACGTCTCCCACGGCGACACCGAGGCCCAGGCCGAGGACGTGGCGCAGGTGCTCGAGGAGCTCGGCATCGAGACCCGCGCCGACCGCATCATCGAGGTCTGGAACAAGGCCGACCTCCTCGACGAGGCCGAGCGCACGCGGCTGCTCAACCTCAGCACCCGCAACGGCGAGGCGACCCGCAGCGACCGGGACAGCGAGGCGCCGGTGCTCGTCTCGGCGCTGACGGGGGAGGGGCTCTCCGCCCTTGCAGGCCGGATCGAGGCCCGGATCGCCCGCAGCCGCTCGACCTTCGCCGTCGTGCTGCCGCCCGAGGACGGTGCCGCCCTCAACTGGCTCTACGAGAATGCCGAGGTGCTCGACCGGCGCATGGAGGAGGGCGGCACGCTCCACCTCGCGATCCGGATCGCGCCCGAGAAGGAACCCCGCTTCCTCAACCGCTTCGGCGGCGCCCGGCGCCTGAGCCGGGTCGGGTGATCGGGGGGCCCGCTCTCCGGGAGGGGCGACCGCCGCGGCATGCACCCGCGGACGAGACGGGAGTCCTCCGGCGGCTGCGAGCGACCTCCGCTGGGCGGATGCTGGCGCTGCAGACCGTCATCGTCCTCGTGCTGTTCATGGCGGCGCAGGTCTATGACGGGTCGCTGCACGCGCTGAGCCACTGGTTCATCCTGGCGAGCTACGCGGCCGGGGCCGTCGCGGTGGCGCTCGCCGGGCGCGACGCAGGCCGGCGCACGGAGGCGCTCGCCTGGGGTGAGACCGGGCTCAATGCGGGGCTCGCGGTCTACGTCATCGTCGAGCACATGCTGGCGGGGGCCGGCGCCGTCGACGACGCGTCCGACGCGGTGAGCCAGCTTCCGGCCTTCCTGCTCCTGCTGCAGACCGGCCTGCGCATGCGGGTCCGCCACACGATCGTGTTCTCGGGTCTCGTCACGCTCGCCTGGGGCGGCGCGATCCTGCTCGGCCTGCTGCGGCCGCACGGCTTCCTGGGGCCCCACGTCACGCTGTCCGATCAGGTGCCCGGGCTCCTCACCTTCATGGCCGCGAGCCTCGTGGTGATCGACGGGGTGCGTCGCCTCAAGGACGCCGTGGCGACGGCGCTCAGGCTCGAGCACGAGCGCACCCTGCTGGCCCGCTTCGTGCCCGGCAGCGTCGCGGTCGACCTCGCCCACGAGGGCGGCGTCGGCACGGTGCGCAGCCGCCACGCCTGCCTGATGGCCCTCGACATCCGGGGCTTCTCGGCGCTCACCCGCGAGCAGCCGCAGGACGAGGTGGTGCGCGCCCTCCTCGACGTGCGGGCGCTCGCCCACGCGGCGGTGACGGGCCACGGCGGCATCGTCGACAAGTACGTGGGCGACGGTGTGCTGGCCCAGTTCGTGGTCGGGGCGCCCGGCGCGCAGGCCCGGGCGGCGCTCGCCTGCGCGCGCACGATCCTGGCCCGGCTGTCCGACCTCAACCGCGAGCGGCGCGGGCAGGGCCTGCCCGTGCTCCGCCTGATGGTGGCCCTCCACGCGGGCGAGGTTCTGGTCGGCGTGTTCGACGACGGGCTGCGGGCCGAGTTCACGGTGCTGGGCCCGGCCATGAACGCGCTCGCGCGCATCGAGACCCGTGCCAAGGCGGCCAATCTCGCGCTCGCGGCCTCCGGGGATCTCGTGAGCCTGCTCGCGGCCCCGGAGCAGGCACGCCCCTTGCCGGATTCGGAGGGCGGCGGCGGAGCAGCGGGACCGGCGCTCTACGCCCTCGCGGTGCCGGACGCGGCGGCCGAGTAGGGCGATGGTGGATCGCCGGGCCGAGCCCGGCGCGCCGTCAGCCGAGCAGCTTGTCCAGCGTGATCGGGATCTCGCGCACCCGCACGCCGGTGGCGTGCCAGACCGCGTTGGCGATGGCGCCGGCGGTGCCGGTGATGCCGATCTCGCCGACGCCCTTGATGCCGAGGGGATTCACGTGGCTGTCCTCCTCGGGCACCAGGATCGCCTCCATCGCAGGGATATCGGCATTCACCGGCAGGCGGTACTCGGCGAGGTTGTTGTTGAGGAAGCGGCCCGTGCGGGCATCCATGGCGGCGTGCTCGTGGAGCGCGAAGGACACGCCCCAGATCATCCCGCCGTAATACTGGCTGCGCACGAGCCGCGGATTGACGATGCGGCCCGCCGCGAAGGCGCCGACGAGGCGGCTCACCCGGATCTGGCCGAGATCGGGGTCGACCAGCACCTCGGCGAAGACGGCGCCGTGGGCGTGCATGGCGTGGGTCTTCCGGGCGGCCGGGTCGGCCGCGCCCGTGCCCCTGGCCTCGACGCTGGCGCGACCGGCGCGGCCCAGGATCTCGGAGAAGCTCTCGGATCTCGACGGATCGTCGCGCCGCGCCAGCCTGCCGTCCTGCGCGGTGACGCCGGCATTGCCGGCCCCGTAGAGCGGCGAGGCGGGATCGTTGACGGCGAGCCCCGCGAGCGCCGCGAGCGCGCCCTGCGCCGCGTTGTGGAGCGCCATGCCGGCGGTGGCGGTGGCGGTCGAGCCG
Organism: Methylobacterium nigriterrae; assembly: GCF_037106235.1. Classification (NCBI taxonomy): domain Bacteria; kingdom Pseudomonadati; phylum Pseudomonadota; class Alphaproteobacteria; order Hyphomicrobiales; family Methylobacteriaceae; genus Methylobacterium; species Methylobacterium nigriterrae. Next base: position 39,741 of record NZ_JBAWTG010000040.1, read on the forward strand.
CCCGCGAGCCCGCCGTTCGGCAGCCGGTTGTGGCCGATGCGCAGCGTCACGGATTCGAGCGGGAGCCCGAGCCCGTCGGCCGCGATCTGCGCGAGGCTCGTCCAGGCGCCCTGGCCCATGTCGTGCTGCGCGGTCTCGACCGCGGCGCTGCCGTCGGCTTGGATCTCGGCCCGGGCCTCCGCCTGGAACATCGAGGCCGGGTAGGTCGCGGTGCCCATGCCCCAGCCGACGAGGAACCCGTCGGCATTGCGCATCTGCCGCGGCGCGATCGGGCGCGAGGCCCAGCCGAAGCGCTCGGCCCCTTGCGCGTAGCAGTCCCGCAGGGCCTTCGATGAGAAGGGTTTTCTCGAGATCGGTTCGACCTCGGCGTAGTTCCTCAGGCGGAGCTCGAGGGGATCGAGGCCCAGCTCGGCCGCGAGCTCGTCGAGGGCGCTCTCGATCGCGACGCTGCCCGAGGCCTCGCCCGGCGCCCGCATGAAGATCGGGGTGGCGATGTCGACCCGCACGGCCTCGTGCGTCGTCGAGAGGGCAGGGGTGGCGTAGAGATTGCGCGAGATGATGCCGGAGGGCTCGACGAAATCGTCGTAGCGGCTCGTCTGGGTCAGCGTGTGATGGTCGTAGGCGGTCAGCGTGCCCTGCGCGTCGGCCCCGAGCGTCAGGGTCTGGCGCGTTGCGGCCCGGTGGCCGACGGGGCCGAACATCTGCTCGCGGCGCGTCACGAGCTTCACGGGCCGCCCGACCAGGCGGGCCGCCATGATGCCGAGGAGCTGGGGCGGGGTGAGAAGCGCCTTCGAGCCGAAGCCGCCGCCGAGATAGTGGCAGACGATGTGGATGTTGGCGGGCGGGATGCCGAACAGGGCGGCGATCCGGCCGGTCGCCATCGCGAGGGCCTGCGACGGCGTGTAGAGGGTGAGGTGATCGCCCTCCCAGACCGCGACCGCGGCGTGCGGCTCAAGCGCGTTGTGGTACTGCGCGGCGGTCTCGTAAGTGGCCCCGATGCGCGTCGCCGCCGCCGCGAGGCCCTCCGCCACGTCGCCGTAGCCGGCCCGGGTCGGGGCGCCGGGCCCCACCGCCTCCGGCACGAAGGGTTCGCCGTCGAGGCCGATCCGCGCGGGCTCGATCGCGTAGCGGGGCGCGAGGAGCCGCGCGCCCTCTGTGGCCGCCTCCAGCGTCTCGGCGATCACCACGGCGATCGGCTGGTTGGCGTAGCGGACGCTGTCGTCCTGCAGCAGCTCCATCCGGAAGGCGAAGGGGCCCTCCTTGGCGTCCGGCGACTGGGCGAGCTTCGGGGCGTTCTCGGGCGTCATCACCCGCACGATCCCGGGATGGGCCTCGGCCGCCGCGACGTCGAGGCCGGTGACGCGCCCGCGCGCGATGGCGCTCACCGCCATCACGGCGTGCAGCATGCCGTCCGGGCGGAAATCGGCCGCGTAGCGGGCCGCGCCCGTGACCTTGTCGGGGCCGTCCCGCCGGGCGAGGTCCCGGCCGATGGAGGCGCCGTGGCGGCTGCGCTCAGGCATGGGCGGAGGCTCCGGCATTCCGGGAGATGGGGGAGGGGCTTCCGGCGAAGGCACTTCCGGCGAAGGCACTTCCGGGCAGCGCGGGCACGCGCTCCGGGCTGCCCGCGAGGGCGAGCCGGAATGCCCGCGCCACGACGCGGCGGGCGAGCTCGATCTTGAAGCCGGTCGCCTCACCCGAGGGTGCGGCACCCTCGAGGGCGGCCTCCGCCGCCTCCCGGAACGCCGCCTCGCCGGGCTCGCGGCCGGCGAGCAGCGCTTCCGCCCCGCGCGCCCGCCAAGGCTTCAGGGCGACGCCGCCGAGCGCGATGCGGGCCTCCCGGATCCGGCCGCCGTCGAGGGCGAGCATGGCCGCCGCCGAGACCAGCGCGAAGGCGTAGGAGGTGCGCTCGCGGACCTTGAGATAACGGGCATGGGCCGCGAAGCCCGCAGCCTCCGGCGGCAGGCTGACCGCGACGATGAGCTCGCCGGGCTCCAGCACCGTGTCGCGCTCGGGCGCGTCGCCCGGCAGCCGGTGGAACTCGGTGAGCGGCACCGCGCGGTGCCCGCCCGCGCCCGCGATCTCCACGACGGCGTCGAGGGCGGCGAGCGGCACGCAGAGATCGGAGGGTTGGACCGCGATACAGGCATCGCTGAAGCCCAGCACCGCGTGGAGCCGCGTCGCGCCCCCGATCGCGGCGCAGCCCGCGCCCGCCTCCCGCTTGTTGCAGGCGCTCGCCGGGTCGTAGAAGTACGGGCAGCGAGTGCGCTGCATGAGGTTGCCGCCGGTGGTCGCAGCGTTGCGCAGCTGCGCCGAGGCCCCGGCGAGGAGCGCCTCGGCCACGGCCGGGTAGGCCCGGGCGAAGCCGATGTCGTGCGCGAGATCGCTGTTGCGCACGAGCGCGCCGACGCGCGTGCCGCCGTCGGGCAGGGCCTCGATTGCCGACAGGCCCGGGATGCGGGTGATGTCGACGAGCCGGGCCGGCGTCGCGAGCCCGCCCTTCATCAGGTCGAGCAGGTTGGTGCCGGCGGCGAGGTAGGCCGCCCCCGGCCCGGCTGCCGCCGCGACCGCCTCCGAGACGCTGCCGGCGCGGGTGTAGTCGAACCGTTTCACGCGGCGTCCTCCCCCCGGCCCGTCATCTCGGCCTGGGCGGCGAGCACCGCCTCGGTGATCCCCGCATAGGCGCCGCATCGGCACAGGTTGCCGCTCATCCCCTCGCGCACCCGCTCGGGATCGCTGCCGGCCTGACCCTCCCGGATCAGGCCCACCGCGCTCATGATCTGTCCCGGCGTGCAGAAGCCGCACTGGAAGCCGTCATGGGCGATGAAGGCGGCCTGGACCGGGTGCAGCCGCCCTTCCGGCGCCAGTCCCTCGACGGTGACGATCTCCGCCCCGTCGAGGCTCACCGCGAGCGCGAGGCACGCGTTGACGCGCCGCCCGTCGAGCAGAACCGTGCAGGCCCCGCACTGGCCGCGGTCGCAGCCCTTCTTCGTGCCCGTCAGGTCGAGCCGCTCGCGCAGGAGATCGAGGAGGGTGACGCGCGGGTCATCGAGCTCGATCGCGCGCGCCGACCCGTTCACGGTCAGCGTGATGGGGATTCTCATGCGGGCTCCGGGCTTGGCCTGAAGGGTCGGCCTGAAGGGGGACTCGCCTGTCTGGAACCGTTTCAAGTAGCTCGGCGGGCCGATGTGGCCATGGGGCCGCGTCTTCCGTTCACGGCCCTGTGAAGTGGTCGTGAAGCATCGGCCGAACGCGGCGGCTTTCCCGAGCCGTAACGGCGCCGCTGCCCTCATCCTGCCGCTCGGAACCGGCAAAGCCCCTGGCGGCCGCTGACTCGCAGTCCGTATCGAGACGATCCCACCGCATGCCTGCCCGCCTCCCAGAGAGCCGCTCCGCGGATCTGACGATCCGCCTGCATCAGCAGGCCATCCTGTCCGAGTTCAGTGTCGAAGCCCTGCGCGGCGACGACATCGACCGCCTGCTGCAGCGGGCGGCGGAGCTGTGCGCGGAAGGGATGGGCGCCGAGTTCTGCAAGGCGCTCGAGTATCTGCACACCGAGGACATGCTCCTCGTGCGGGCGGGCGTCGGCTGGGGCCCGGAGGTGATCGGCAAGGCCCGCATCGGCGCCGACCTCGCCTCGCCCGCGGGCTTCGCCCTGAAGACCGGGCGCCCGGTGATCTCGAACCATCTCGAGAACGAGACGCGCTTCCGCACGCCCCAGCTCATGGCCGAGCACGGCATCCGGCGGGCGATCAACGTTCTGATCGAGAACCGCGAGGGGGCATTCGGGGTCCTGGAGGTGGACGACAGCCGCGAGGGCATGTTCGAGGAGGCGGACATCGCCTTCATGCAGGGCTTCGCCAACCTCCTCGGCGGCGCCATCGAGCGCCTGCGCACCGAGGAGCTCCTGAGGGCGGCGCTCGCCCGGCAGGACTTGCTGGCGCGGGAGATGAGCCACCGGGTCAAGAACAGCCTCACCATCGTGGCGAGCCTGCTCGCCCTCCAGGCCAAGGGCTCGGAGAGCGAGGACGTGCGCAGCGCGCTGATCGACGCGCGCACCCGCGTCGAGGCCATCGCGGGCGTCCACGACCAGCTCTGGCGCCATTCCGAGCCCGGCGACATCGACCTCGCGCTGTTCCTCGGAACGCTCTGCGCGAATCTCCAGAGCGGTGCGCCGCATCACCGTCTCGTCTGCACGGCCGATCCCGTCCATGTTCCGGCCGACCGGGCGATCCCCTTCGGCCTCCTCGTCAACGAACACGTCACGAACGCGGTCAAGTACGCCTACCCGGACGGCGGCGAGATCCGGATCCGGAGCGAGCGGGCGGGGGATCGCCTCGTTCTCGACGTGGCCGACGACGGCGTCGGGCTGCCGGCGGATTTCGACATTGCCCAGGCGTCGCGCAGCCTCGGAATGCGAGTCGTCAAGAACCTCGTGCGCCAGCTCGGCGGGAGCCTGACGATGCCGCGGGGCGGGCAGGGGACCCGCTTCCGCATCGACATGCCGCTGACAGGATAGGGGCATGCGCGTTACGGAGTGGAAATCGGCGTGCGCGAGGACGGTGTCCGGGTAGATTCGGCATCGAAACACGGGCAATAACGGCAAGAGCGCGCATCGGAACCGCTTGAAGGCGCGGATGGAGGGGAGGCGGCTTTGGTCCAGCGGCGTCGGCGCCCCACCCTCCTCCTGTTGCTCGTCGTCCTGGCGGTCGTCCTCGCCGCCGCGGCCTTCACGGACGGCGCGGCGCCCTATCTCGCGGACATGCGCGAGCGGGCCAATCCCCTGCTCGCGGAGTGGCGCGCCCGCGTCGCTCCCGTGCAGGCCGAGCGCCCTCACCTGCCGGCCGCCCGCACGGCGATCGAGGATGGCCGCACGGTGGTGCGGCTCAAGCCGGAGGAGCGGTCTCGCCTCGGCCTCGAGACCGCGCGCGTCGAGGCCAAGGCCCATCGCGAGGAACTGCAGGCTTTCGGCAGCGTCCTCGACCTCGCGCGCGTCACCGAGCTCACCAATTCCTACGCCAGCGCCAGGGCGCAGCTCCAGACCGCCCAGGCCCGGGCCGAGGTCTCCCGCAACGCCTTCGTGCGGGCCAAGAGCCTCGGACCCTACGCCACGACCGTGCAGGTCGAGACGACGGAGGGCACCTACCAGACCGACCAGGCTGCCCTGATGGCGGCGGAATCGCAGGTGCGCACCCTCGCGGCCACCGCCCAGCAGGAATGGGGGCCGGTGATCGGCAAGGCCATCGTCGAGCGCTCGCCGATCGTGACCCGGCTGATCGAGCGGACGGACTTCCTGATGCAGGTCACCCTGCCGCCGGGCGAGACCCTGAAGGGCCTGCCCGCGGCCGCCTTCGCGGAGGTGCCGCCCCAGTCGAGCCGGGTGGCGCTCCGCTTCGTCTCGCCCGCGACCCGCACCGACCAGCGCATCCAAGGCCAGAGCTTCTTCTACATCGTGGCCGGCGACAGCGGCCTGCTGCCCGGCATGAGCACGCTGGCCTTCGTGCCGGCCGACCGCACCGTGACGGGCGTTCTCGTGCCGGAGGATGCGGTGGTGCACTGGCAGGGTGGAACCTGGGTCTACCGGGGGCTTGCCGAGAATGCCTTCGTGCGCCACCCGATCAAGTCGGGTCCGCCGATGTCGGACGATGCCTACGTGGTGGAGGACCTGGCCGGCGGGACCGAGATCGTGCTGAGGGGGGCGCAGGCGCTCCTCTCCGAGGAGATGAAGAGCCTGCTGCAGGTCTCTGGCGGCGCGGACGACGACTGAGGTGGAGACCTCTCCGTCCGGGCCGCAGGCGGTCCTCGTCGCCTTCGCCGTCCGCTTCCGCGGGGTCGTGCTGGCGCTCGCGCTCGCGGTGCTGGGCTTCGGCCTGATGACGCTCGGCGACGCCAAGTACGACGTCTTCCCGGAATTCGCCCCGCCCTCCGTGGTCATCCAGACGGAAGCCCCGGGCCTCAACCCGGAGCAGGTCGAGGTTCTGGTGACGCAGCCGATCGAGGTCGCGGTCAATGGCCTGCCGGGCATCGAATCCTTGCGATCCTCCTCGATCCAGGGGCTCTCCGTCATCACGGCGGTGTTCGGCGCCGGCAACGACATCTACCGGGTGCGCCAGCTCGTCACCGAACGCCTCACGGCGCTTGCCGGTCGCCTGCCGCAGGGCGTGATGCCGCCCGCCATGACGGCGCTCACCTCCTCGACGAGCACCGTGCTCCTCGTCGGGCTCGCCTCGGAGCGGCGATCCCCGATCGACCTGCGCACCATCGCCGACTGGACCGTGAGGCTGCGGCTCCTCGCGGTGCCGGGGATCGCGCAGGTCTCGGTCTACGGCGGCGGCGTGCGCTCGCTGCAGGTGCAGGTGCGTCCGAGCGACCTGATCCGCTTCCGGATCGGCATCAACGACGTGCTGATCGCGGCCCGCAAGGCCACCGGCGTGCGCGGCGCCGGCTTCGTCGACACGGCCAACCAGCGCATCGTGCTCCAGACCGAGGGGCAGTCGCTGACGCCGGCGGAGGTGGCCCGCACGGTCCTCGTCAACGAGGGCGGAGCGAGCGTGGTGCTGGGCGACGTGGCCAACGTCGTCGCGGCTCCCGAGCCCCCGATCAGCGCGGCGCTGATCGACGGCAAGCCCGGCGTGCTCCTGATGGTCGGCGCGCAGTACGGCGCCAACACCCGCGAGGTCACCGCCCGCGTCGAGGCGGCCCTCGACGACCTGCGCCCGGCCCTCGAGCGGGAGGGCGTGACGCTCCGGCCGGACCTGTTCCGGCCCGCGAACTTCATCACGATCGCCAACGACAACGTGCTGCGGGCCCTGGCGCTCGGCGGCTTCCTGGTGATCGTGGTCCTGTTCGCCTTCCTGTACGATTGGCGCACCAGCGTGATCAGCGCGGTGGCGATCCCGCTCTCGCTGATCAGCGCCGTGCTGGCCCTCCAGGCGCTCGGCGAGAGCCTCAACACCATGACCCTCGGCGGGCTCGCCATCGCCATCGGCGAGGTGGTGGACGACGCGGTGATCGGCGTCGAGAACGTCGTGCGGCGCCTGCGCGAGAACCGGCGCCTCGGGCTGCCGCGGCCGGAGGGGAGGGTGGTGCTCGACGCGATCCTCGAGGTTCGCACGGCGGTGGCCTACGCGACCTTCGCGGTGCTCCTCGTCTTCCTGCCGGTGCTCGCGCTCTCGGGGGTGGCCGGACGCCTGTTCGGTCCCCTCAGCCTCGCCTACATCCTGGCGGTCGTCGCCTCGCTCGGCGTCGCGCTCACGGTGACGCCGGCCCTCGCCATGGTGCTGCTGACCGGGCGCCGCGACGCCGAGGCGCGCGACCCGCCGGTGATGCGCTGGTCGCGCGCGGCCTACAGCCGGCTCCTCGCCCGGCTCAACCGGTATCCGCGCCTCGTCATCGCCTCCGGCGTGCTGCTGACGCTCCTCGGCGCCGGCATCGCGCCCTTCTTCGGCGGCACCTTCCTGCCCGACCTGAAGGAGGGCCATCTGATCCTCCACATGGCGGCCGCGCCCGGAACCTCGCTGCAGGAATCGCAGCGCCTCGGCACCCGCATCACCGGGGAGTTGCTGCGCATTCCCGGGATCCGCTCCGTCGCCTCCCAGATCGGGCGCGCGGAGGCCGGCCAGGACACGGCGGGCACCCATTACAGCGAGATCCACATCGACCTCGAGGCCGGCCTCGACGGTGCCGGGCAGAAGGCGGTCGAGGCCCGGATCCGCGCCCTGATGGCGGGCTTTCCCGGAGCCGCCTTCTCGCTGAAGACCTTCCTGACCGAGCGTATCGAGGAGACGGTCTCGGGCTTCACCGCGCCCGTGGTGATCAACCTGATCGGGAGCGACCTCGACCGGATCGAGGCCGCCGCCCGCGAGGTGGCCAAGGAACTCGCCGAGGTGCGGGGGGCGAGCGACATCCAGCAGGCGTCCTCCGCCGGCCTGCCCCAGATCAACGTGTCCTTGCGCCCCAACGACCTGCGCCACTGGGGCCTCGATGCCATCGAGGTGCTGGAGGCCGTGCGCACCGCCTATCAGGGCGACGTCGTCGGCCAGTCCTACGAGGGCAATGCCGTCTTCAACGTCATCGTCATCCTGGATGCCGCGGTGCGGGCCCGGTTGACCGCGGTCGGCGACCTGCCCGTGCGCACGCCGAGCGGTACCTATATCCGCCTCTCGCAGGTCGCCGACATCTACGAGACCTCCGGGCGCTACCAGGTCCAGCACCAGGGCGCGCAGCGCGTTCAGGCCGTGACCGCGAATGTGGTCGGGCGGGACGTCGCCTCCTTCGTCGCCGCCGCCAAGCGCAAGATCGCCCGCGAGGTCCGGCTGCCGCAGGGCGTCTACGTCTCCTTCGCGGGATCGGCGGAGGCACAGGCGAGGGCGCGGCGCGACCTCCTCGCCTACTCGGCCCTTGCCGGGCTCGGCATCGTGCTGCTGCTCGCCGTGGTCACGGGCTCGCTCCGCAACCTCCTGCTGGTCCTCGTGAATCTCCCCTTCGCCTTCGTCGGCGGCGTCCTCGCGGTCTCCGCCAGCGGCGGCGTGCTCTCACTCGGCTCCATCGTGGGATTCGTGACCCTGTTCGGCATCTCCTTGCGCAACACCATCATGATGGTCTCGCACTACGAGCATCTCGTGAGCGTCGAGGGCCGCGCCTGGGACGGCGAGACGGCCGTCGAGGGCGCCGCCGACCGTCTCGTCCCGATCCTGATGACCTCCCTGGTCACGGGTCTCGGGCTCCTGCCCCTGGCGCTCGGGGCCGGCGAGCCCGGCCGCGAGATCGAGGGCCCCATGGCGATCGTGATCCTCGGCGGCCTCCTGACCTCGACCGTGCTCAATCTTCTGATCCTGCCGGCCCTGGCGCTGCGCTTCGGCCGGTTCGAGGCGGGTCGCTCGCCGGAGGGCAGGGGGCTCGGAACGGGGGCCGGGGAGGGCGCGCGGGCTCCCTGCCCGGCCTCACGGAAGTGAGATCCCCGTCGGCTGCGAAGCTGCTATGCGGGGCCGTACCATCGAAGGATCGCTTCATGCACTCGGCTTCGCTTCCGCTCCTCGTCCTCGCGGCCCTGCTCGTGCCGGGCCGCCCGGCTCTGTCGGACCCGAACCCGGACCAGCCGCCGGCCGCCCCGCCCGCGGTCCCCGCCCCCGCGCCGCAGACGATCCCGAATATCCCGCTGCTGCGGGTGGTGCCGAAGGGGGAGGCACGTCACATCGCCTTCTACACCGCGCTCAACCCGGATTGCTCCCCGATCGGCCCGGTCGTGATCCGCACCCTGTCGCAGCCTCGGCACGGGCGCCTGGCCTTCGACATGGCCGAGTCCTTTCCCCGCTATGCCCCGGGCTCGCCGCTCGCGACCTGCAACAGCCGCAAGGCACAGGGCCAGCGCATGACCTACGAGCCGGAAGATGGCTTCGAGGGGGGCGATACCTTCCGCATCCTGGTGATCAATCCCGACGGCATCGGCTACGAATCCGACGTGAAGGTCTCGGTGCGCTGAGCAGGCGCGGCCGGGCTCGTCCACCGCCCCCGGGGCCCGCCGAGGAATTCGCATAAGATATATTATGGAACTTGGATCATTCTTCGCCGTCCGGATCGGGCACGGATTGGACCCTGGCTTCGCCCAGATCCTTTCGCCCGGATCCCGGCGATGCGCATTCGAAGGCCGGTGTCGGGCAGGTGCGGTGCGACGGCGCGGGTTGATCGCGGGGATTCGAGATCTCGGGCGAGGGCCCCTGAGCCGCCCTGCCCCGTACGGCGGCCCGATACGGAGAAGGACCGCCTCGCGGCGGCCCTTCCGATCCGAGGCGATCGCGTCAGAGCGACCTCATCATTCCTTGTCGCCGCGGTGGACGCCCTTGTCGCGATTCTCCTTCAGGCGGCCGTCATCCGAATGCTGAACGCTGCCCTGATGCGGTGTTCCAGTATTCTTGCTGCTGTTACCATTGTTATTCTGCGTGTTGCGATCGTTGTTCTGCTGGTGATTGGTCGCCATTTCTAGTCTCCATTTTGCAGAACGACGCTGTCACGTCGCTGATCAAACAACATCTGCTGGCCGTGCAAGTTCCAATACGAATTTCGCCTCATTGCTATAGCCTCGTGCGACGCTTCGTCCTCTCGACAGCTCGCGTCAAGTGGCGCCCCGCGGCACGTCCCGATGCGGAGCACAAGCACGGTCAACAGGTTGCGTAGCTCTCGCGACGAGGGCCGAAGCGGCGGTCCTCGGACCCGGCATGCGGGCGCCGCACGGTTGCCCCGCTGGGCGAGGCCGGGCCGGGCGAAACGCCGCAGTCAGGCTCCGGGCGAGGGCGGACCGGGCGATCTCCCCTCCCCGACCCCGGCGGCATTCACATCCGATGCCGGGATCACCATGTCCGAGCCGCGATGCCCTGCGATACCCTCACCGAAGCGAGCCTGCAGACGTTTCTCGCCGCCTTCTACGCCAAGGTTCGGCGCGACGCCGTCGTGGGCCCGGTCTTCGCCCGCGCGATCGCCGACGAGGCGTGGCCGCGCCATCTCGCGGTGATCCAGGATTTCTGGTCGTCGGTGCTGCTGAAATCCGGGCGCTACAAGGGCAACCCGTTCGGCAAGCACGCCGCTCTCGGGAGCCTCGCGCCCGGTCACTTCGCGCGCTGGCTCGACCTGTTCGAGGAAACCGCCCGCGAGGCCTTCACGCCCGAGATCGCGGCCGTGTTGATCGAGCGTGCGCACCGCATCGGCGACAGCCTGAAGGCGGGCCTGTTCTTCCGGCCCGAGACCGCCGCGCCGTGAATCGGGGAGGGGGCGCCTCCCCTGCCCTGGCTCAAGCTGCAAGTTCCGCGATGCGATGGTCGACGGCTACAAGCCGTGCCCCGCCCGTCAGCGAAAGGCCTTGCCGGCGCCGGTCGGCAGCACGCTGAGATCGGTTGCGCCCTCCCCTGCATGGGGACGGCTCGGAGCTCATCAAGGCTCGCGCGCGGGCGGTCTCGGAGCGGCAGCGTGCCGGCGCCGAGGAGTCGCGGCCCGCGGCGCCCTCAAGCGTCCTCGGACCGGCGCAGGAGGTAGGTGTCCATGATCCAGCCATGGCGGGCTCGGGCCTCGGTCCGGACGCGGCGGATCTCGTCGGCGAGGGTGCCGAGACGGCCCGAGAGCAGGATCTCGTCCTGCGTGCCGAGATAGGCGCCCCAGTAGATGGTCAGGTCCGGGTCGAGATGGTCGAAGCGGGGATGCCCATCGAGCATCACGACCGTGCTGTCGGCCTGCGGCGGCAGGCCGTTCGCGATGGCCCGGCCTGTGGTGATGTGGACCGGGCCGCCGATCCGGTTCAGGGCGATCCGATGGCCCGCGGCGAGCGCCTGCACGCTGCTGATGCCCGGGATCACGTCGTAGGTGAAGGCGAGGCGGCCCCGCGCGAAGATGCGCTCGATGATCCGCAGCGTGCTGTCGTAGAGGGAGGGATCGCCCCAGACCAGGAAGGCGCCGCACTGGCCCTCCCCGAGCTCGCGGGCAATCATCGCTTCATAGAGGGCGGCCCGCGCCGCGTGCCACGCCTCGACGGCGGCGGGATAATCCGACGGCGTGCGGTCCCGCTCGGGATCCTGCGCCTCGACGATGCGGTGGGGACGCGCGATGAAGCGCTCGCAGATCTCGCGGCGCACGCGCAGCAGGCCGGCCTTCTCGCGGCCCTTGTCGAGAACGAACACGGCATCGACCGCCTCGAGCGCCCGCACGGCTTGCAGGGTGAGCTGCTCGGGGTTGCCCGTTCCGATGCCGATGACGCGGAGTCTGCGCACGCCTGTGGTTGTCTCCGACGCGCGCGGCCCGTCCGGTTGGGCCGGGCGGGCTGCTGCGTGTCCGTGGTTGGTCGTGTCAGCTGTATCTGGTTGCGGGGACAGGATTTGAACCTGTGACCTTCAGGTTATGAGCCTGACGAGCTACCGGGCTGCTCCACCCCGCGCCGGCGGCCGCGCTTGCGC
>NZ_JBAWTG010000041.1:0-49445 GCF_037106235.1 Methylobacterium nigriterrae
CCGAGGACAAGATCGCCGCCATGGAGGCGGCCGGCATCCGCGTCTCGCCCTCCCCCGCACGCCTCGGAGCAACCCTCCTCGAACGCCTCAAAGGGTGAGGTCGTCCCTGTCCTGCCGCGACGCGCGGCAGGAGCCCGAATCACGGATTGCCGAAGGGGACGGGCCGCGCAACGCGTCCCGCCCCCTTCGCTTACCGCGCCCGCGGCCCGGAAGGGCGCCGGCGCCGGCGCCCGAATCAGAGGGGACAGCGGCAGGGCGCGCCTCGGATGAACCGGCCGGGATCGCCGTCCGTGCCCCGTTCGAGGCGCCGGCGACGGCCTCCAGCCGCTCGGGGACGGCCTCGGCTTTCTCCTCTACCGCCCGAGGGCTCGGCCCGCCGCTCAACGAAACCCGGCCTGTTCCCGAGCGCGCCGTCCGCGTGAAGGGATGCGCCGGGCGGGATCGCGCGGCGACGCCCCTTCACGAAAAAACCCGGCGCCGCGGGGCGCCGGGTTCGGGATCGTGGCTGTGTCGCGGACGATCAGTGCGCGGGAGCGGTCGCGAGACCCGCAGGCTCCTTCTTCACGTAAGCCGCCCGCATCGGCTTGAGGACGAAGACCGCCATCAGGGCCGCCAGGATGTTGAGGGCGGCGGCCGCGATGAAGACCGCGTGCCAGTTCCCGGTCCAGGTCGTGATGATGCTGGTGTAGGGCACGATCAGCGCGGCCGTGCCCTTGGCGGTGTAGAGAAGGCCCGCGTTCGTCGCCGCGTATTTCGACCCGAAGGTGTCGCCGCAGGTCGCCGGGAAGAGCGAGTAGATCTCACCCCAGGCGAAGAAGACGAGACCGGTCAGGATCACGAAGGCGATCGGGTCCTGGCCGAACACGCTTAGCGCGTAGATGCCGACGCCCTCGATGCCGAAGGACAGGAACATCGTGTTCTCGCGGCCGATATGGTCCGAGACCCAGCCGAAGAAGGGCCGCGTCACGCCGTTCAGCACACGGTCGAGAGTCGCCGCGAAGGTGAGGGCCGGGAGCGTGATGCCGAGGAGCGAGACCGGAACCTCGGCGATCTTGAAGTCCTTCGCGATCGGGCCGAGCTGCGCGGTGGCCATCAGGCCGCCCGCCGCCATCATCACGAACATGGCGTACATCACCCAGAAGATCGGCGTGCGCACCATCTCGCTCGGCTTGTAGTCGCGCTTGCTCTGGCTGACGCGCGCCACTTCCGGCACCTCGCCCTTTTTCGGGGCAACGAGGAACAGGGCGAGCAGCATCACGATGAGGCCTTGGCCGATGCCGAAGTAGAAGAAGGCAGCCTCGTAGCCCTGCGACTTGATCATCGCCTGGATCGGCACCACGGTGAGCGCCGAACCGGCGCCGAAACCCATCGCGGTGATGCCCGCGGCAAGGCCGCGCCGGTCGGGGAACCACTTCAGCGAGTTGCCGACGCAGGTGCCGTAGACCGCGCCTGCGCCCGTGCCGCCGATCGCCGCGGCGATGTAGAGGGTAGTGAGCGAGGTGGCGTAGGAGTTCATCACCCAGGCGATGGCGCAGAGCGCGCCGCCGAACAGCGTGACGATGCGCGGGCCGTACTTATCGACGAACCACCCCTCGATCGGCACGAGCCAGGTTTCGGTGACGACGAAGAGCGTGAAGGCGATCTGGATCGCGGCGCGATCCCAGCCGTGACGCTCCTGCATGGGGTTGACGAAGAATGTCCAGCCATACTGCATGTTGGCGATCATGCACATGCAGATGACGCCGAAGGCCAGTTGAAGCCATCGGCTAACTGGGGCCCCTTCCCGGGTGTCTGACATAGGCGTTTCTCCTGACCGTTGGTTTTTGTGGCGTCCCTGGGGTCCTCGCCAGCCCCACGCGCTCGCGACGATGCCCGGTACTTGAAGAACCCGCCGGGATAGCCGATTTGCCTCGGCCTAGGTCGACGGTATACCAGGGATTATTTGATCTGAGGAAAGACGGCCTGTCAATCGTTTGTGTTCGGACATTTGCAGCGAAGCAGGATGAAACTCATAGCTCTGCACGTGTGAAAAATTTTCGTTTTGCAGCGCAAGAAAATTTGGCATCGCACAGATTGGGTTCGTGCAATATCGACACATAGCCTGATGTGCCCTGCCGACGTCAGCTTCGGCTCGACTTCAGAACAGTGTGGATGCCGAAGAATTCGCGCGGTGGGGCGTGCCAGGGTTCGGCCGCTACGAGGCGTCGGACGTTCTTCGACGAAGGTATCATTTGACACGATGTATCTGGTATACCAATATAAGGTCAGAAACTTGCCGGTGCGCAGCCAGGCGGGCGGATCTTCGGATGGAGAGCGCGGCGCCGGTCACCACCGGATCGGGTGCAATCGAGTGCCCGGCTAGGACTCCACGCCTGATTGCGATAGGTCTCGGCGACCGCGCGAGGGCGAGAGCACGGCAGGCGCGGAACGGTCATTGGGTGCAGCGATGGTGAAGAGCGACCAGTTCAACATTACTCCGATCGTCGCGAGTTCGAGCCTGCGCACGCTGGCCTACGAGGCGCTGAAGGCCGCCATCACCAAGATGGACATCTACGGCCGTCCCGACGAGGTAAGGCTCGACGAGCGCAAGCTCTCGCAGGATCTCGGCGTGAGCCGCACGCCGGTGCGCGAGGCCCTGACGGTGCTGGAGCAGGAGGGGTTCGTCCGCTCGGAAGCCCGGCGCGGCGTCTTCGTCATCAAGAAGACGAAGAAGGAGATCGTCGGGATGATCCATGCCTGGGCGGCGCTCGAGAGCATGGCGGCCCGGCTTGCCTGCGAGCGCGCCACGGACGCGCAGCTGAGGTCGCTGCGCGAGCTCTTCCCGGAATTCTACGAGGGCAAGCCCTCCGAGCACATCGACGAGTACTCGGACGCCAATATCCGCTTCCACCAGACGATCATCTCGCTCGGGCACTGCCACGTCATCCAGGACCTGTCGAGCAACCTCCTGATGCACGTGCGCGGCATCCGCAACACGGCGCTCCGCCAGGGTGAACGGGCCGAGAAGTCGATCAAGGAGCACGTCGAGATCATCAAGGCCCTCGAGGCCCGCCAGGGCGACTTGGCCGAGCGCCTGGTGCGCGAGCACGGCCTCGGCCTCGCCGCCCACGTCAACATGTACGGCGACTACCTGGAGTAGGGATTGGCCGGGCCCGTTCGGGCTGCGTCGTCTTCGCAAGGCCCCGGCGGGCGGACCCCCGCCGGGGCTTTTCGTTCGAGCGTCGCGTCGGCCTCCGCCGCTCTCCGGGCCGCAAACGCGCACGGCGGACGCGCCAAGTCTCGGGCATCGCGGCGCCGGCCGGACGTTGCGCCGGTGTCGCCTAGCAACGGAACGGTCGGCCGCAGAGCCGCTCGCCGACGATGGCGTTCGCGGTATCGGCAGCGCGGAGCGAGATGCCCGTCTGCTGGTGCCGCTCATGCTCCTGACGCCTCCGTCAAAAAGCCAAGCGATCGGCGAGCAACGGCTTGCATCGCCGCCATCGGCGTCGATACCCACAATCAGTGCTGGTATTTGGTATACACAAATGCTAGCTTTGATTCGTCCTTCCTGAGACATGGGACTACCTTCAAGCGCGCTCCTGACGGACGCGCTTTTCTTTTTGACCGTGCGCCGTCCCAACCTCGACGATGCGACGCCGCCGCGGCTTGCGACCTCCTGCGGATACAAGCGCGACCTGTCGACGTTGACCGTGCCCGGGGCTCGATTTCGGATCGCGCCCCGCCTCGAGGCAGGGGGATGCGCGCATGATCATCGCTGACATTCAACGGACGGATCGATCTTGGGCCGCGCGCATCGCGCAGGCCTATGCGGCGGAGACTAAGCCTCCGCTCACGGCGGAACTCGTCGCGCGTGTGCAGGCCAGCCTCGTCGGCCTCGACCTGCCGGAGGGCAACCTCGACCCGGCCGCGGTCGCGCGGGTCAACGCGGCCCTCGATGCGTTCGAGTTGTCGCTTGAGGCAGCGGCGGGTCCACGCCTGATGTCCGCCAATGCCGGGACAGGTGCGGTCGAAGTAGCCCATCGCTCGGAAGCCGGGCATCCGTTGCGCTCCTTCGGCGGCCAGTGATGCGAAGCAGCACGGTCCGCCACGCGTCCTTCCGCCCGCAGAAAAATGCGCCGCGGTCATGCAGAAAATCGAGCCCAGCCATGCCGTCATGGCTTGCCTTCGCCTTTCTCGATGCTTGACCGGAAAGCGCGGCTTCGCTCGCGGGGGACCGACTTGAGCGATGCATTAAAATTCAGATGCCTTATCGGCGCGCGTCGGCGCAGATTTCAACGCTTCCAACCTGCATCGGGAATAAATGTGAGCCCTGTTTCAGCATTATGATGCCGGTATTTTGGCGATGCAAAAGGATATAATGCAGAAAGCGGTCTTGCTTCGATATGCACGAGCAGAGATCATTCGGTCCGCAGAGCTTGTACGCCAAATCCTGCGAAACTTCTCGGGCCTTGAAACCCGTGCTATGCCCCCGTGCGCGAAAACTGCGACCGGAGGGGATCAGGTTTTTGCACTGCACAAAGCGGTGATGCGGTCTCACTCCGCACCTATCGCCGACCCAGCCGACCGATAGCTTGTATTTTGTATGCCAGAGATTAGAGTAGCGGGATGAGCCAGCACGATATCTCCCGCGTTCAGCGGTTCGACCACCCCGGGCGCGGACGCGACCGTGCGAGGCCGGTGCCGAAGGGGCGCCAGGTTGAGCCGACCGCCAAGGCGGAGATCGAGTCGCTGCTGGGCGGCGCCTCGCGCCAGCGCGACCTCTTGATCGAGCACCTGCACCTGATTCAGGACACCTACGGGCAGATCAGCGCCGCGCATCTCGGGGCGCTCGCCGACGAGATGGGGCTCGCCTTCGCGGAGGTCTTCGAGACGGCGACCTTCTACGCCCATTTCGACGTGGTGAAGGAGGGCGAGGCGGCCATCCCAGCGCTGACCGTGCGCGTCTGCGACAGCATCACCTGCGCGATGCACGGTGCGGAGCCGCTTCTGGCCGCGCTCCAGGCCGAGCTCGGGCCCGGCATCCGGGTGGTGCGCGCGCCCTGCGTCGGACTCTGCGACCATGCTCCCGCGGTGGAGGTCGGCCACAACTTCCTGCACCGGGCGGACGTCGCAAGCGTCAAGGCGGCGGTCTCGGCCGGCGACACGCACGCGCATCTGCCAGACTACGTCGATTACGACGCCTACGTGGCGGGCGGCGGCTACAAGAGCCTGGAGCGCCTGCGCTCGGGCGATCTCACCGTCGACGCGATCCTGTCGATCCTCGACGACGGCGCCCTGCGGGGCCTCGGCGGCGCCGGCTTTCCGACGGGACGCAAGTGGCGCTCGGTCCGCGGCGAGCCGGGCCCGCGGCTGATGGCGGTCAACGGCGACGAGGGCGAGCCCGGCACCTTCAAGGACCAGCTCTACCTCAACACCGACCCGCACCGCTTCCTCGAGGGCACGCTGATCGGCGCCCACGTGGTCGAGGCCGAGGACATCTACCTCTACATCCGCGACGAGTACCCGATCGCCCGCCAGATCCTCGCCCGCGAGATCGCCAAGCTGCCCGCCGGCGGTCCACGCATCCACCTGCGGCGCGGCGCGGGAGCCTATATCTGCGGCGAGGAATCGTCGCTGATCGAGTCGCTTGAGGGCAAGCGCGGCCTGCCGCGGCACAAGCCGCCCTTCCCGTTCCAGGTCGGCCTGTTCGGCCGCCCGACGCTCATCAACAACGTCGAGACGCTGTTCTGGGTGCGCGACCTGATCGAGCGCGGGGCGGAATGGTGGAAGAGCCACGGCCGCAACGGCTGCGTGGGTCTTCGCTCCTACTCCGTCTCGGGCCGGGTGAAGGAGCCCGGCGTGAAGCTGGCGCCGGCCGGCATCACCGTGCAGGAGCTGATCGACGAGTATTGCGCGGGCATGGCCGACGGCCACAGCTTCGCGGCCTACCTGCCGGGCGGCGCCTCGGGCGGCATCCTGCCGGCCTCGATGGGCGATATCCCGCTCGATTTCGGGAAGCTCGAGAAGTACGGCTGCTTCATCGGCTCGGCCGCCGTCGTGATCCTCTCGGACCGCGACGACGTGCAGGGCGCGGCCCTCAACCTGATGCGCTTCTTCGAGGACGAATCCTGCGGCCAGTGCACGCCCTGCCGGGCCGGCACGCAGAAGGCCCGGATGCTGATGGAGAACGGGATCTGGGACACCGACCTTCTCGGCGAACTCTCGCAATGCATGCGTGACGCCTCGATCTGCGGCCTGGGCCAGGCGGCCTCGAATCCGCTGACGAGCGTAATCAAGTACTTCCCGGACCTCTTCCCCACGCCGCGCCCGATGGCGGCGGAGTGAGGCCGGGACGCGGAACGACCATCGCCCGAGACGGCCGCCACGGACGCGGCCGCGTGACACACAACCCTTCGCCGCCGGCGCAGCCAGGCAGGCCGGAGGGCGGGAGCGGAACCTGATGAGCAGCGGCACGCAGAACAGCAACCCGAGCGGCACCGATCCCCTGGTCAAGGGCCCGACCGGGCCGCAGGACGCGGGCGGAGATGGCACGCGGCCGGCGACCGGGGGCGCCTACTCGCAGGGCGCGAAGTCCGGCGGACAGGCCGGCCCCGCCGCGAGCGGGACGCTCGGCCTCAGGAACATCCCGGCCGGCATTCCGGGCGTCGTGTTCGAGTTCGACGGCGAGCAGATCGAGGCACGCCCTGGCGAGACGATCTGGCAGGTCGCTCAGCGACTCGGCACCCATATCCCGCATCTTTGCCACAAGCCCGATCCGGGCTATCGGCCGGACGGCAATTGCCGCGCCTGCATGGTCGAGATCGAGGGCGAGCGCGTGCTGGCGGCCTCCTGCAAGCGCGTCCCGGGCGTCGGCATGAAGGTCAAGTCGCAGAGCGACCGGGCCGTGAAGGCCCGCGCCATGGTGATGGAGCTTCTCGTCGCCGACCAGCCGGCCCGCGAGACCTCCCATGACCCGGACTCCCATTTCTGGCACCAGGCCGACCATTTGGAGATCGCCGAGAGCCGCTTCCCGGCCGCCGAGCGCTGGGAGGCCGACGTCAGCCACCCGGCCATGAGCGTCAATCTCGACGCCTGCATCCAGTGCAACCTCTGCGTCCGCGCCTGCCGAGAGGTCCAGGTCAACGACGTGATCGGCATGGCCTACCGCTCGGCCGACGCCAAGGTGGTATTCGACTTCGACGACCCGATGGGCCAGTCGACCTGCGTCGCCTGCGGCGAGTGCGTCCAGGCCTGCCCGACCGGCGCCCTGATGCCCTCGGCCTATCTCGACGAGAACCAGACCCGCACGGTCTATCCCGACCGCGAGGTCGACTCGCTGTGCCCCTATTGCGGCGTCGGCTGCCAGCTCTCGTACAAGGTCAAGGACGAGAAGATCGTCTACGCGGAAGGCCGCGACGGCCCGGCCAACCATAACCGGCTCTGCGTCAAGGGCCGCTTCGGCTTCGACTACGTCCACCACCCGCACCGTCTCACGAAGCCGCTGATCCGCCTCGACGGCGTCGCGAAGGATGCCAACGACCAGGTGGATCCGGCCAACCCCTGGACGCATTTCCGCGAAGCCACCTGGGAAGAGGCCCTCGACCGGGCGGCCGGCGGCCTCAGGAGCATCCGCGACACGCACGGCCCCCGCGCGCTGGCCGGCTTCGGCTCCGCCAAGGGCTCGAACGAGGAGGCCTACCTCTTCCAGAAGCTCGTGCGCCTCGGCTTCGGTTCGAACAACGTCGACCATTGCACGCGCCTCTGCCACGCCTCGTCGGTCGCTGCCCTGATGGAGGGCCTGAATTCCGGCGCGGTGACGGCGCCGTTCTCGGCGGCTCTCGACGCCGAGGTGATCGTCGTGATCGGGGCGAACCCGACTGTGAACCACCCGGTCGCCGCGACCTTCATCAAGAACGCCGTCAAGGAGCGCGGCGCCAAGCTGATCATCATGGACCCGCGCCGTCAGGTCCTGTCGCGCCACGCCTACAAACACCTCGCCTTCAAGCCGGGCTCGGACGTGGCGATGCTCAACGCGATGCTCAACGTCATCGTCGAGGAAGGCCTCTACGACGAGCAGTACATCGCCGGCTACACGGAGAACTTCGAGGCGCTGAAGGAGCGCATCCACGACTTCACCCCGGAGAAGATGGCCCCCGTCTGTGGCATCGACGCCGAGACCCTGCGGGACGTCGCCCGGCTCTACGCCCGGTCGCGCGCCTCGATCATCTTCTGGGGCATGGGCGTCAGCCAGCACGTCCACGGCACCGACAATGCCCGCTGCCTGATCGCGCTCGCGCTCACCACCGGCCAGATCGGCCGGCCGGGCACCGGACTCCACCCCCTGCGCGGGCAGAACAACGTGCAGGGCGCCTCCGACGCCGGCCTCATCCCGATGGTCTACCCGGACTATCAATCCGTCGAGAAGGCGGCTGTGCGGGAGCTGTTCGAGAATTTCTGGGGTCAGTCCCTCGACCGCAAGGCAGGCCTCACGGTCGTCGAGATCATGCGGGCGATCCATGCCGGCTCGATCCGCGGCATGTTCGTCGAGGGTGAGAACCCGGCAATGTCGGACCCGGACCTCAACCATGCCCGCCACGCGCTCGCCATGCTCGACCATCTCGTCGTGCAGGACCTGTTCCTGACCGAGACCGCCTTCCACGCCGACGTGGTGCTGCCGGCCTCGGCCTTCGCCGAGAAGGCGGGCAGCTTCACCAACACCGATCGGCGCGTGCAGATCGCCCGGCCGGTGGTGCCGCCGCCCGGCGACGCGCGCCAGGATTGGTGGATCATCCAGGAGATCGCCAACCGGATGGGCCTGTCCTGGACCTACGAGAGCCCGGCCGACGTGTTCAACGAGATGGCGCAGGTGATGCCCTCGCTGAACAACATCACCTGGGAGCGCCTGGAGCGCGAGGGCGCCGTGACCTATCCGGTGGACGCGCCCGACCAGCCCGGCAACGAGATCATTTTCTATGCCGGCTTCCCGACCGAGAGCGGCCGGGCCAAGATCGTGCCCGCCAACATCGTGCCGCCGGACGAGGTGCCCGACACCGAGTTCCCGATGGTGCTCTCCACGGGCCGCGTGCTGGAGCACTGGCACACGGGCTCGATGACGCGGCGCGCCGGCGTGCTCGATGCGCTGGAACCCGAGGCGGTGGCCTTCATGGCACCGCGCGAGCTGTACCGGCTCGGCCTCGAACCCGGCGACACGATGCGCCTCGAGACGCGCCGCGGCGCCGTCAACGTCAAGGTCCGCTCCGACCGCGACGTGCCGGATGGGTTCATCTTCATGCCATTCTGCTACGCCGAGGCCGCGGCGAACCTGCTGACCAACCCGGCGCTGGACCCGATGGGCAAGATCCCGGAGTTCAAGTTCTGCGCGGCGCGCGTCTCACCGGCCTTGGAGGCCCAGATCGCCGCGGAATAGGCCGCTTCAGCGGAAGATCCCGCAGGCCGATGATCTGCGGGATCTTTGCGAGGGTGTCGGGCATGGCCTCGGCCGATGCCCCTCGTCTCGGCCGCGGCTTGGGGAGCATCGGCGTCACCTTCGGGCGCCGTTCGCGATCCCTGGGACCATGAGCCTCCGGCGCGGGCGGACAGCGCGGGCGCGGGGTCTCGAGCCGTTTACTCGGCGCCGTCGACGAAGCTCAGGCGCAGGCGGAAGCCGTCCTGAAGCGAGGCCGGAAGCGGGTGGGGCGCCTCGTCGGCGCGGCTGAAGCGCAGCGCGTAGGTCATATCGTCGGGCAGCGGCTTCAGGGTGGCGGGCGCCATCGCGTAGGCCACGCAGGTGGTCAGCCAGGCACTCGCGGCAATCTGCGCTGCGAACCAGCGCAGGAGGCGACGGCGCACCGGGCTGCGGCGGGGCATGTCCACGGCCTCGTCGGACCGCGGCAGCAGTCCGGATCGCGGCAGCATGGCCGAACATTGCGCTGGCGCGGGCCACGAGAAGTCGAAGGCGTCTTGGTCGCGGTCAAGGGAGAACGGCAGCTCGGTCATGCCGCGCAGTTTGTCGCGACTTCGCTAAGGCCCTGTAAACCCGACGCTCAGCCGACCGTGCGCCCCAAGCGTGCCGTGAGCCGGTGCCAGAGATCGGCGAGACCGGCGGGCCGGACCCTTGTCCCCGGTTCCACCGTCACGGTCGCGGTGCGGCCGGCCACGAGCCGCAGCTCATCGGGCACCGCATCGAGCGTGATCCGCACCGGCACCCGCTGGGCGAGCCGGACCCAAGCGAAGGTCGGGTTGACGTTGGCGAGCAGCGTCGCACCGGCACCACGCTCGCGATCCTCGATCCCACCCGCGATGCTCTCGACGTGCCCGTGCAACGGGACGGCTTCGCCCATCAGCCGGACCCCGACCGGGTCGCCGACCTGAATGCGCGGCAGCTTCGTTTCCTCGAAATAGCCCTCGACCCGCAGGGTGTCGCTATCGACGAGGGCCGTCACCCCACGCCCGACCGAGACGTAGGCGCCTGGCCGCAGGTCGAGATTGGTGATGCGGCCGTTCACCGGCGCGCGCACCGTGGAGCGGTCGAGGTTCAGCCTGGCGAGATCGCGGTCGGCCACGGCGCCGTCATAGGCGGCCCTCGCCTGCTCGGCCGCGGCCCGGGCGAGTTCCAGCTTCTGCTGCGTGACCGCGTTGTCGCTGAGCTTGCGGTAGCGCTCGTCATCCGCTTCCGTCTGCCTGGCCGCGGCGCGCCGGCCCGCAACCTGTGCCTCGGCCTGCCGCAGGGCGACCTGGAAGCGCTCGGGGTCGATGCGGAACAGGACGTCGCCCCGGCGGACCTCCTGGTTGTCCCGCACCAGCACCTCGGTGACGAGGCCCGAGACGTCGGGAGCGACCGCGACCACGTCGGCGCGCACCCGTCCGTCGCGGGTCCAGGGCGCCTCCATGTAATAGTCCCACAGGCCGAGCCCGACCGGCACCGCGAGAGCGATGAGGCCTAGCGTGACGAGGACGCGCAGGGTCTGGGCGAGGATCCGGGTCATGGAACGACTTGGGGCAAGAGGGTGACGATCCCTCCGAGCAGCAGGACATAGAGGGCGAGATCGAAGAGCGGCCGATGCCAGACGAGCCGATAGAGGCCGATCCGGGCAAGCCCGCCCCGCACCGGCAGGCCGATCAGGAAGGCCGCCAGCATCGCGGCCGCGAGGCTCGGCATGAAGATGCCGTAGAGGTCGAGGTCGCCGCTCATGCCGCCCTCTCCAGGGGCTCGGGATCGCGCGCGCAGGCCCGGTAGGGCAACGCGTCGGGGAAGAGCGCGCGGCGCAGGCCGACGAGACCGAGGCACGCCTCGCCGCAAGGCTCGTCGGTGCCCGGCCCGGGCGCCGTCGCATCGAGCGCCGCGTCGATCCAGCCGAGGAGCGGGCGCGTGTTTCCGGCCGCGTGATCGGGCAGCCCGTCGAGGACACGGTCGACGGCCCTGCGCGCCCCGGCCGGCAGGCGAGAGCGGCCCCGGCGCAATTCGGCAAGGTTCATGGCGGCCCGCACTTCGGCGACGAGGTCGGCGGTGCCGGCGAGATCGTCGGGCGGGAGCGCCACGAGGCGCGGGGCCAGCAGGCCGAGCCGATCGAGCATCAGGGCCGAGAGACCGGCTCCGTCGCGGTAACCCACCCTGCGCGCCGCGCCGAGCAGCGTCGCGCGGTTTCGAAGCCGGAGGCGGCGGGCACTCCAGCCGGCGTCGACCGAGCGCAGCAGCCGCGTCACCAGGGCCGCCACCCACATGCCGACGATGACGGCGACCGCCGCGTTGGCGAAGGCGGGAAAGTCCGCGCTGTAGGTCGACTGCAGCGCGAGCAGGGTCGAGCCGTTCACGGCCGCGCCGGTCGCGAGCGGCGCGGTGCGAGGCTCCTGCATCAGCGCGCCGCAGACGAGATAGGCCGGCATCAGCAGGAGGATCACGCTCTCGATGTTGGTGGCGAGCGGCAGGAGCGCGAACAGGTAGAGGCCGCCGACCGCCGCGCCGATGATCGCCGAGGTGGCGAAGCCCATGATGGCCGGCGCCGGATCGTCCAGGGTCGCGTAGAAGCAGCAGGCGACCGCCGCCATCATGGGGGCGCCAGAGCCGTCGGGCCAGCCCGTCGCTATCCAGATCGCGCAGGTCAGCAGAATCGTCGCCGTGACGCCGAGGGCCGAGCGGAGCGCCATGCCGTGGTCGCGGTGGCGTACATGGCCCGGAGCGGCGAGATGCCGGAAGGCGGGAGGCACACGCGTGGTGCGACCGTCGAGAACCTCGCGGCGCAGCGCGCGGATATCCTGGCGCAGGTCGATGAAATCGCGCAGGCGCAGCATCAGGCTCGCGCGCAGCAGTTCGTCCCAGGTGGCGGGATGCGGCGGCGCCGCGTCGGCGGCCATTCTCGCGAGGCGCCGAGCCTCGTCCGGATCCGTGCCGCCCATCCGCAGCCAAGCGCCGAGATCGGCCAGCACGCGCCGACCGGCCCGGTCGAGACCGCCGCCGGCCTCCAGGGCCGCGACGCGATCTGCGATGGCAGACAGGATCGGCAGGAACATCAGCATGTGCTGGCGGAGCGCTGCCAGCGCCCGCACCGCGCCCGGGCGCGCCCCGGAATCGTAGGCGAGATGCGTCGCGAAGGCCTCGAGCGCCACCGCGTCGGCGGCGAGGCGCACAGGGCCGGCGTCGGGATCGGCACGTCCTTCGAAGGCCGCGAGCGCAAGCCGGCGGGCGTCGCCGAGCCACGCGTCGAGCCGGGCCGCGACCACCGGCGCAACGGGCCGAGGCAGGACCTGGGTGGAGACGAGGCTCGCGCACAGGATCCCGAGGGTAATCTCCTCCGCGCGCGCCACCGCGGTCTCGAACATTGCCTGCGGCTCGGCCACCGCCGGGAACCCGATCAGCGCCGCCGTGTAGCCGCCCAGCATGAACAGGTAGCTGCGCGGCGTCCGGTCGAGAAGCGAGAGGTAGAGGCAGAGCCCCACCCAGAGCGCGACGGCGAGGCAGAGCAGCTCCGGCGCGTTGACGAGGTTCGGCACGAAGACAACCGCCGCGACCGCGCCCAGAAGGGTGCCGCCGACGCGGTAAACCGCCTTCGAGCGCGTCGCCCCGGCGAGGAGCTGGCTCGTGATGTAGACGGTCGCGACCGCCCAGTAGGGCCGCGGCAGATCGAAGGTCTGCGCCAGGACGAGGGCCAGCATCGCCGCCGCGAAGGTCTTGGCCGAGAAGATCCAGGCCTGGTGACCGGGGAGCGTCACGACAGGCGCCCCTCGCCGCGTGCTTGCTCGCCGCGCGTGTAGTCCTGCAGCGCCTGAAAGACCCGCAAGCTCGCCTCGAGGTCCGCCGCGCTGATCCCCGCGAAGACGGTCGCGCGCAGGGTCTCGAGCTCGGCCTCGATCGCCGCGACCGCGATCCGGCCTGCCTCCGTCAGCGCGAGCACCTTGGCGCGCCGGTCGGTGGGATCCTCGCGCCGCGCGATGAGGCCGGCGGCGCAGAGCTGGTCGAGAAGGCGCACCAGGGTCGGCCCCTCGACGCCGACCGCCTCCGCCAGCGTCGCCTGCCGGGGCTCCTCGCTGAGCCGGCCGATCAACAGGAGCGGCAGCGCGGTGGCATCCGAAAGGCCGTGCCGGTCGACCACGGCGTCGGCCGCGCGCCGCCACAGGCGTCCGGCCTGCAACAGCGCCAGGGTGTAGGCTCGGCGAAGCCGGTGGAGTTCGGCGGACATCACGGTTCCATCGGACCGGCCGCGCGGCCAGGGTCGGATATTGATATGATGCGAATTGTTAGCATGCTACTTTTTTGAATGCAAGTGATTTGTGCGGCGTGTGGAGCGGCGATCCCGCCGAAGCTGCCGCAGGGACCGCATGGCCTCCGACAACCGGCGAGCAATGCAACCTAGGCGTTTATTATCGGCGGCCGAGTATCCGATGCGGTTCGGCCAAGTTGATTGCGCGGCCGTTAACCGTCCTGTTCGCACAAGGCCGACCGGCATGCGCGAAACCAAAATTCGGCGTTCGACAACGTACGGCGCCCTCGCGTATGAACCGCGAAGAAACGATTAACTTACAATTTTTCCGGTAGGGTCATCCGATCGTTTACCGAGCGAAGAGGCCGTGGCACTTGGCTCACAAATGGGCCGGATCGCTTGCGATGAGGCAGGATTCCTTCGTTCTTCTCGTCACCGACAGGCCGTCGCAGATGCGCGGCCTGGCCGGCGGCGTCGAGCGGATGGTGACCTGCACCTGCCTGACGCCGGGCGCGGCGCTGCCGGCCGAGCGCCCGCTCCTCGTCATCCTCGATCTCGATGAGCGGCAACCCGGCAATGCCGCGTCCCTCGCGAGCCTCGATCAACGCACCCGCGACGGCGCGGTACCCTGCCTGACACTGCTGCGGGATGCCGGAGGCAGGCGCGTCGATCCCGCGACGCTTTCCGACAGCCACCGGATCCTGCCCGCGACGACCCCGCGCGACACCGTGCTGGCGAAGGTGCTCGACATGATCGGGCAAGCTGCGCGGGCCTGCACGGAACGGACGCGGCGCCTGGAGGCCCGGGCCGTGGCGGCCACCGGCCTCGTCACGGAACTGTTCTTCACCGCCGCGGCCGGGCGGGGCGTGCGCGACGCCGATGCCGACAGGGGCACCGAGACGGTGCTCGAGGCCGTCTCGGAGACGGGCATCCGCGCCTGGCTCGACGTCATCTGGAAGCACGACGCGCAGGTCTACCAGCACACCTTGAGCGTGTCCGGCTACGCGGCGGCCTTCGGCGACGAGATCGGCCTCTCGCGCGACGATCATCTGCGCCTCACCAAGGCGGCGCTCCTGCACGATATCGGCAAGTCCAAGATCCCGGCTGCGATCCTGAACAAGCCCGGCCCGCTGACGCCGGACGAAACGGCCCTGATGCGCGACCACGCCAGGCTGGGCGCGGACCTGCTCCTCGCGCAGGGCGGATTCGCGCCCGAGATCATCGCCGTCGTGCGCCACCATCACGAGAAGCTCGACGGCAGCGGCTATCCGGACGGGCTTGCGGGCGTGCAGATCAGCGATCTCGTGCGCATCGTGACGATCTGCGACATTTTCTCGGCGCTCACGGAGCGTCGGGCCTACCGCGCTCCCCTCAGCGTCACCGAAGCCGTCACCGTGATGACGGGCATGCGCGGCCAGCTCGACCGGACGCTGATGCACGCCTTCGCGCCGATCATCGCCCGCACCACGGCCGGCGACTGGCGCTGACCGACTCAGGCCGAATCACCGTCGGACCCCGCCGACTCACACCGTACGCCGTTCGCTCCCGCGGTCCGTGAGGGTGCAGCGCGTGGCTCGAAAGACACAGGCGTCGCGGCCCAGCATGGCATGTCGACGCCGTCCGTCGGCAACGAATTTTTTGCGATCGGGCAGACCGGTTGAGAACACGAAGCTAACCGATTGCGGCAGGCGGTTTTTCTAGAAAAACATCAGTATTCTGGACGGCCGCGAAGCCTTCGCGGCAGGCCGATAGGTACTGATCCATACATCTTGGGCATATTGCATTGCGCCGTCTGCTCGGCCATACAGTGAACCCAACACCCGGCCTCCGGGCGTCTTGAACAAATACCCTCCCAGCACGACAGAATCGTGAGAGGTCATCACATGGCCCGATACTTCTTTGACTTCATCACATCATCGCTCTCGACTCACGACGACGAGGGATCGGACTGTTCAGACAGGAGCGCGATCTCCGAGAAAGCTCTTTCGGCCCTGTGCGAGATCGCGGCCGATCATCCGCAGCGGTACATGAACCAAGATCTGCGGATCGATGTGCGAAACAAGACTGATCAGATCGTGATGAGCGCCTCGCTTCGTCTTTCGACGCACTGGCTCGTCGCCAGCGAGCATATCGAGGCGGCCTGAACTTTCGCCGAGCCCGCGGGACCTCGGGCGGCCCCTGCATCGCTTGCACGGGCTCCCCTGCTCGCGCTGTCAGAACAGGCCGAGCAGCAGGCAGCCGAGGGCCACCAGGATCACAGCGCTGACGATGATCGTCCCCTGAGCATCGTTGATCATCGGATCGCGAATCCGGGTCATCAGGCTCATGGCCGGCTCCTGGGCAATGTTCGGGTCGAGGACCGAAACTGCGCCCGCGGCCCGCGCGCGTCCTTATCAAAAGTCAGGAGATGCAGGCGCTTGGCGCTCGCTCACTCGACCGCCCGGAGGCCGGGCTTCGGCGTCGGCCGGGGCGCCGTCGTCGCGCCGCCCGCGGCCTTGCGCGCCACGGTCGAGCGCGCGGCGTCGACCGCCATCGCGGCCGCGCCGATCGTGCGCAGTTCGGTCGGCTTATCGAGGGCGTAGCGCACGACCTCCGCGGCGAGATCGTCGATCTCGCCCGCGAGCGCCTCCAGCTTGGCCGCATCGGCCCCGCCCGAAACCTCGGCCTGGATCTCGAGGAGGCGGTCCGTCGCGACGCCGATGCGCTCGCGACGGAGCCGGAACACGCGCTGGCGCAGCCAGGCGAGCGCCGAGCCGATGCCGCCGCCGAGGAACGCGACGAGGTAGATCCAGGTCTCGTAGCGGTCAATGAAGCCTTCCTGCTCACGCTCGTAGTAATCGATAGCGCCCGGATGGATCGGCAGGCGCGCGCTCGTGGCCGCAACCGTGGACTCGTAGCTCGGGGCGTGGAGGTAATTGGCGGCCGGCACGGTGTCGGAGAGGCGGGTGCGCATCTCGAACAGGTACTGGGTCACTTCCGCCGCGACGCTCCGGGAGAGGTTCGAACGTGCCATCAGGCGGTAGGAGGCACCGACGGTGACGACATCGTCCTCGGGCAGCTTCGGGTTGCCGCCGAACAGGCCCGCCGTGACGGTGACCGCCTGGAGCCGCGGCAGGCGCTCGATGAGTGCCGCCCCGTCGGCCACGCCGACGAGGCTGATCCGGCGGTTGCGGCTCGCGCCCTGGACGAGACCGATGAGGCGCATCGCCGCCGGGGTCGTCGGCGTCGTCACCAGCGCCAGCGCGTCGATGCGCTTCTCCGCGAAGGCCTTGGCGAGATCCTCGTCCTCCACCGGGACGAGGGCGACGCTCCGGGGCGGCACCGGACCGGTCGGAGCGTCGGCGAGGAGCGTGAGCCCGTAATGCTCGACGAGATTCTTGACGAGCGAGCGGTCGGCCCCGCGCTCGGCGATGACGCCGAGGCGCTTGCGGGCGAGGTCGGGGATAGCCTTGATCCCCGCGGATTCGGGAGCAGCCACGAGCGCCGCCTGCTCGCGCAGGATCGCCAGCGTGAGCCCGTTCTCGGGCATCGCCACGTCCGGCCGCACGACGGCGAGATCGGCCTTGCCCGATTCAAGCGCCTCGGCTGATTCGCGCACGCCGTCGAAGGAAAGGACCTTGAGCCGGACGGGCTTGTGCCAGGTTGCTAGCGCGTCAGCGTAGGCCTTGAGCAGCGCCGGCTCGGTGCCACCGCTCGGGGCGACCGCGATGGTCAGCGTGGTCGCGCGCGAGACGTAGAAGACGCCCGCGGCTGCCAGCGCCAGGACCACGGCGGCGACGAGAAAGGCGACCTCCCGCCGCAACAGATTGGGCATCGCCCGAAGCCTCGTCCGATCGCGGGACCCGACCCGCGCCCGCTCGTGCGCAACGCTCCGGATCGGATCCCGGTTGCGATCGGCCGCCGCGTAGGTCCGGCGATCGGGCCGGGAAGGGTCTCCGGCCAGTCGACCGCGTCGCTGCAGCCAGGACGACGGGAGGCCCGGCCGCCTACATCGCTTCGGCGGCGGCCGCGGCGTCGTCGAAGCCCATCAGGCCGGCGAGCTGGGCTCGGGCCCGGCTGACCCGGCTCTTCACGGTGCCGACCCGGCACCCGACGAGGTCGGCTACCTCCTCGTAGGTGTAGCCCTCGGCCCCGACAAGCAGCAGCGCCTCGCGCTGGGCGGTCGGCAGCATCTCGAGCTTGGCGTAGAGCCCTTTCAGTGCGCAGACGTCTTCCTGGTCCGGCGTCGATGTCAGCCGACCTGCATGGCTGCCGTCGGCGTCCTCGACCTCGCGCTTGGCCTTGCGCATCTCCGAGTAGAACTGGTTGCGCATGATGGTGAACAGCCAGGCGACCAGCTGTGTGCCGG
Organism: Methylobacterium nigriterrae; assembly: GCF_037106235.1. Lineage (NCBI taxonomy): Bacteria > Pseudomonadati > Pseudomonadota > Alphaproteobacteria > Hyphomicrobiales > Methylobacteriaceae > Methylobacterium > Methylobacterium nigriterrae. Next base: position 18,022 of record NZ_JBAWTG010000041.1, read on the forward strand.
GCTGGAAGCGATGATGGTTGGCCCAGGCCTTCACCAGCGTCTCCTGCAGGAGGTCGTCCGCGCGGGTCGCGTTGCCGGTGAGCGAGAGCGCGAAGGTGCGCAAGGCCGGCATGGCCCGCATCAACCCGTCCCGGAAATCGGGCGTCGCGGTCTCGCCCTTCGTCCGCAGCGCGGATTCGAATCGCTCGACGAGGCGGGTCAGGCGCTCGGGAAGCGTCTCCGCCTGCGCGAGGCTGAAATAGGCCCGAAGGGAAGTGGCAAGGGATTCCCGCAAGGCGGTCGCGCCTTCAACCGGGACGGATCCGCGGTTCGGGTGCGTCGCTACGGCGTTCATCATGGCGTCTGTCCCGGCATCATCTCGACTCCCTTGCGGCGGGGCCGCCGAAGCAGGGAGCGAGCCTTCTTAGGATACTCTCAGGAACCAGGATATTGTTTTGTCATACCCTGGCAAAGGCGGAGTTCCCCGGCCGGTTTCGGGAAGGCCGGCCAGGCGCGCGCCCGAAGCGAGTTGCGATGGGCGCAAGTCGATCTTGAGAAATTCATTACCGCACAATCAAATCGGCACAAATTCGATCGTATTCGCTGATACGATTCGAGTGGAACGGGATGACGAGACCAGCGTTTTTGCTCCAATTCAGATTCAGGAGCATCTCACATGCGTCATGTACTCATCGCTGGCATCGCGTTTGCGGCCGTGGCCGGTTTCTCGGCAGACTCGATGGCCGAGACAACGGTCGTCCATCGCGATTCCGGGCCGAGCGTCGCGGTCGAGCACCGCGAAGGCGTGGTCGAACGCCGGGACGTCACGACGGGCAGCGTCGATTGCGGCTCGAAGACCGTTCACAAGGAGGACGGCATGGGCAATTCCAAGACTGTCCGCAAGGAAGGCTGCAACTGACGGGGCGGTCCCTCGGCGATCACGACGCGGCCGCGACGCCCGGAAGCGTCGCGGCCGCGTCTTTGCGCGGCGAGCATCAGAGCGGCAGCCTATCGAACTGGGCGAGGAATTCCGCCTCGTCTTCCAGGGTGCGCAGGTCGAGGCGTAAGGCGCCGTCGGCGATGCGGCCGATCACCGGCACCGGGCAGGCCCGCAGCAGCCCGGCGAGGCGCTTGAGCCAGGCTCCGCTGCCTCTGCCCCCCTCCCCCGGCGGCTGGAGCGCCAGGCAGGCGCTCGGCATTGTCTCGACCGGCAGAGCGCCGGAGCCGATCTGGCTCGTGCAAGGCTCGACCGCGACGCGGGCCCGGTCACCCAACCGAGACGTCAGGGCGGGCAGAAGACGCTCGGCCTGGGCGCGGATCGCGCCGGCTTCGCGGGTGAGGAGGCGGAGCGTGGGCAGGCGCTCGGCCAGCCTTTCGGGATGAAGGTAGAGGCGCAAGGTCGCCTCCAGCGCCGCGTAGGTCATCTTGTCGACGCGCAGCGCCCGCTTCAGAGGGTTCCGGCGGATTCTCGCCACGAGGTCGCGCCGCCCCGCGACCACGCCCGCCTGGACCGCACCGAGGAGCTTGTCGCCCGAGAAGGTGACGATGTCGGCCCGCGCCAGCGTCGCCGTGACGGTTGGCTCCGGCGGCAGGCCGTAGCGGGCGAGGTCGATCAGGCTGCCGCTGCCGAGATCGATCGCGAAGGGCACGCCTCGCTCGCGGCAGAGACCGCCGAGCTCGGCCTCGTCGGCCTCGGCGGTGAAGCCCTGGATCGCGTAATTGCTCGGATGCACCTTCATGACCAGACCGGTGCGCGGACCGATCGCCTCGGCATAGTCGCGCAGATGCGTGCGGTTGGTCGTGCCGACCTCGCGCAGGCGGCAGCCCGCGCGCGCCATCACGTCGGGGATCCGGAAGGAACCGCCGATCTCGACGAGCTCGCCCCGCGAGACGACGACCTCGCGACCCATCGCCAGGGCGTTGAGCACAAGGAGGACGGCGGCCGCGTTGTTGTTGACGACGATGGCGGCTTCCGCGCCGGTGAGCTGGCAGATCAGGGCCTCGGCATGTGCGTCGCGCTCGCCCCGCTCGCCCCGGCCGAGATCGAACTCGAGGTTCGAGGGCCGGGTCATCACGGCGGCAACAGCCTCGGCCGCTTCCGGAGGAAGCAGGGCCCGGCCGAGGTTGGTGTGCAGCACGGTGCCGGTGAGATTGAAGACCGGCCGCAGTGAGGGCCGGTTCTCGTCCCGCAGCCTCACTGCCGCCCGGGCAAGCAGGCCGGCGGGATCGGCCTCCGCCGCGCGTCCCTCGCGGACATCGGCCAGCACGGCCCGGATCGCGTCCGTCACGGCGCTGCGGCCAAAGGCCCGGATCGCGCCGTCCGCATCCGGTTCGCCGAGCAGACGCTCGACGGAGGGGAGCCGCGGGCGGGTCGGAGGCGCTGCGGGCGGCATCACGGCATTCGTCATCGCCGGCACGATAGAGCGAAGGCGCCGCGCCTACGAGACGGCTCTTTCCCGCACTCGGTACACGGCAGCGCGATGTCCACCGATGAGGCTCGCCACGGCTGCCGACGGCCGGGCGCAGCACAGCCGTCGCTCCGGCCCGCAGGACGGTCCATTCCGCACGAAGGCGCGCACTTCCTCTGCTCTGAGTTGCGCGCCCGATCGCGCCTGCCCAAAGTACCGGATTGCCCCATGCCGAGGGCGCACGGCGTCGCCGGCCGCGTCCCGGGACCGTCAGCGCCCGCATCATCGGCATGGCCCCACGGGATCAGTCGGCATGGCTGCTGCCCTCGCGCATCTCCCGATCCTGCAACCGCGCCGGCGCCTCCGGCTCGGGGCCGCCGTTCTGGCCGCCATCCTCTGGAGCTCGGTATCCGCGACCGCTCAGACGCGCGGCTGCACCGTCACGCCCTTCACGGACCCGCCGCGTCAGGTCCTGTCCTGCGCAGGCGGCGTGACGGTGAGCGCGGAAGCCAGGAGCGCCTATCGCCTCCTCGACCGCAACGGGGACGGCCGGCCGGACGGCGCGGAACTGACGAGCGGCGGCCTCCTGATCGAGGCCCCGCCGCGCCGGGGCGGCTTCCAGATCCTGACGCCGCACGCGATCGCCTCGGTGCGCGGCACGGTCTGGGCCGTCGACGTGGTGCCGCGCCGGACCTCGGTTTTCGTTCAGACCGGGGTGGTCGCGGTCCAGCGGCCGCAGGGGCAGGCCGTCACCCTGCGGGCGGGCGACGGGGTCGACGTGGATGCGGACGGCGGTCCGCTCGATGTCAAGCAATGGGGCCGCGAGCGCGCCGCCGGGCTGCTGGCCCGCTTCGGCCGCTGATGCCCGACGCGCTCCGGCTCGCGCGCGCCGCGCATTGCGCGGCCTCGCTGGCACTAGCGCTGGTCGTGGCGGCCCTCGTAGGATCTTGGCACATGGAGGGGCGATCGACCGTCCTCGACCGGATCGAGGCACCGCTGCTCGATCTGCGCTTCGCCCTGGCCGGACAGCGCCCGGCGCCGCCCGACCTCGTCATCGTCGCCCTCGACGACGCGGCGATCCGCGCGGCCAAAACCTATCCCCTGCCGCGGGCCATGATCGCGCGCCTTCTCCAGACCCTGTCGCGCCTCGGGCCGCGGGCGCTCGGCCTCGACATCCTGTTCCTCGATCCCGGGCCGGAGGCGGAGGACCGGGCGCTCGCCGAGGCCCTGAAGGACAGCGGCTCCATCATCGCGGGGGCTGCCCAGTTCGGCCGCCCCGGCCCGGACGGCGCGGCCCCGCGCGGCGAGGTCGAGGCCGCCGAGCAGGTGATCGAGCCGACAGAGCGCTTCCGGCAGGCGACCGCGTTCGGGCTCGTGAATCTCGCGACCGATCACGGCGGCACGCCGCGCCACGTGCCGCTGTTGATCCGGACCGGCGACGCCCTGCTGCCGTCCTTCGCGCTTCTCGTGGCCGCCCGGGCGGCGGCAGCCGAGCCGGTCCTGGCGGCGGGGCGGCTGACCGTCGGGACCGTCACGGTACGCCCTGATCTCGGCCTCAACTTGCCCCTGCGCTATTACGGCCCGCGCGGGACGATCCGCTCGCTCAGCGCCGTCTCGGTTCTGCGCGGCGAGGTCGGGCCGGACGCGATCCGCGGCCGTATCGTGCTGATCGGCGCGACGGCTTTGGGCGGCGGCGACACCTTCGCGAGTCCCTACGACCCCGTGTTGCCGGGCGTCGAGGTGCTGGCGACGGCGATCGGCCACCTCGCCACGGGCGACGGCCTCGTGCGCGACCGCGCCGTCCGGCGCCTCGACGCCGCCGCGGCGCTGACCCTCGGCATCGGAGCCGCCCTCGCCCTGACCCTCGCGCCCCCCGCCCTCGGATGCGCGCTGGTCGCCCTGGCGGCGGCGGCCTGGCTCGGTCTCACGCTGGCAGCCTTCGCAGCCGGCATCTGGCTCAGCGCGACAGGTCCCATCGTGGCGATGGCGCCGGTCGCGCTCGTCGCGATTACGGGCCGCCTGGTGCTGGACCGCCGTGCCGCCCAGCGGCTCGCCAGCGCCGAGGAGGCGCTCCGGGCCTTTCATCCGCCGGCTCTCGCGGACCGGATCGAGCGGGACCCGGCCTTCCTGGCCGAGCCGCGGGCGCAGTCCGCCGCGGTCGTGTTCTGCGATCTGAGAGGCTTCACGCAGCTGAGTGAGCGGCTCGGCCCGCGCCGGACCCAAGCTTTCCTCAAAGGCTTCCAGATCTGTCTGGGCGACGAGATCGCCCGGCACGGCGGTGCCGTGATGAGCTTCATGGGCGATGGCGCCATGAGCGTGTTCGGCCTGCCCGAGCCCCGGCCGGACGACGCGCACCGGGCGCTCGCGGCCGCCTGCGCGCTCGTTCCGCGCCTACGCCGCTGGTTCTCCGAGGAGGCGCCCGAAGGCGGCGCGCTCGATCTGCGGGTCGGCGCGCATCACGGCGAGGTCGTGGTCTCGCGCCTCGGCGCGGCCGACTACCAGCACATCACGGTGACGGGCGACACCGTCAATGTCGCCAGCCGCCTGATGGAAGTCGCGAAGGATCTCGGCGTGCCGCTGGTGGCGAGCCAGGCGCTCGTGTCGGCGGCAGGAGGGCCGGAATGCGACACCTTCACGGGCCATCTGTCCGTCCCGATCCGCGGGCGTCAGGAGCCAGTCGCGATCGCCTACCGGTGAGGCCGGTCACTCTTCGACGCCAGGCCGCAGGGCCGGGCGGCGTCTCAGGTGAAGCCCGGATGAAGACCGTGGAGATCGGTCGGGATACCGACCAGCTTGACGTCGGCCTGCATGTCCGGGAGGCCGAGCCAGCCGCCCGGATGCGCCGGATCGTCCTGTGGAGCATCCGCGCCGAAGACGAGCTCGCCGTTCTCCGACACCGCCGCGACCGCGTCGGGACCCGGCGGCTTCGGCGGCACGGGACCCGTCGCGGGATTCGCCGGCGTCGACGCGGACTCGATTTTCGGCGTGGCCGATCCGGCCGGATCGGTGGTGGGACCGGTTGGTGACGCTGCGCTCTCGCCGGGTGGGGGCAGCTTGTTCGCCGGCTGGGCGGTTCCGGCCTCGGGTGCGGCGGGCGGCACGCCCAGATCGAGTGCCTCGCCAGGTACCCCGCCAGGTGCCCCGCCAAGTGCCTCGCCCGCGCCGATCGGATGCGCGGCATCGTTCGGCGTGGCAGCGGCGGGGGAAGCCTCGGCGGTGGCCGGCGGGGTCTCCTTCGCGATGCCGGCACTCTCGCCCGACGGCGTGTCTCCGGGTGCCGCAATGGTCGAGGCGGTGGCAATCCCGCCTGCGGGTGCGGTCGCGATGCCGCCCGGATCCGGCGCGGCGACAAGGACGGCGACCGGCGCCTGCGCGCCGGGTCCGGTCTCGGCGGGCGTTGCGGCCGTGGCGCTCGGTTCGGATGCGACGATGGCGCTCGGTGGCCCGCCGTCATGCGCGGATGCGTGCGCGGCCTCGCTCGACGGCGTGTCCGCGTGGGCCGCTCCGGTTGCACTCTCGGAATCGGCAGGGTGGAGGCCGCCGGCCAAGCCCGCATGATCGGCCGCGGTCTCGGCGGTTGCGCTCGGTGGCGCCAAGGCGCCTCCCGTCGTGGAGGCCTGCACGATGGCGGGCGCCGCGGCCGGCCCGTGATCGTGGTCTGCACCGGTCCCCGAGTGCGATACGGCCGTCACGGCCGGGAGGCCGGCCGAGACCGCCGGCCCATCGCCCGCGCCGGATGCATGCGCATCGCCCGGCGAGTCGGCCGAAGCTGCGTGACCGGTCGTTGCCGCGGCCGGATGGTCCGGAGCATCCGCGGCGGCTCCTGCAGGGGCCGCCAAGGCGGCAATGGGTGCCGCGATCGGTTCGGGCGCAGCGCCGGGCCCGGCCGGATGCGGGACGCTCGCCGGTTCCGTCTGAGAAGCGGCCGAAGCCGGAATGCCGTCGAGCGGAACCGTCGGCTGGTTCTCGGACTGGGTGTGGACGTCCGCCGCGGCCGACACGGTGGTTCCGTGCGAACCGGCACTCGTCGTCTGTGCCGAGCCGCCATGCGAGACATGGGAACCCGCATCGTCTCCGGATGCGGGCGGCTGAGCGATTGCCGTCTCGACGGTGCCGGTCTTGGTCGGCGCTGCCGCGGGCGGCTTGGCGGCCGGCGCAGGACTGTCTGAGGCGTCGGTCGAAGCCGACGGCGCCGATGAGATCGGAACAGCCTGGCCGTGCGGCGCCTCGGCAGCGGGCGTAGGCTGGGTTGTGGCCTGTGGACCCGCCCCGGTCGGCGAAGAGGACGCGGGCATCGCAACCGGTTCGGGGGCAGAGCCGGTGCCGGCGAACGATGAGGCATCCGCCGCCGTCGCCGTCACGACGGGCGAGGCAGTTCCATCGATGGCCGCCGACGGGCTGGTCGAGACCGGCATGGGCGCGCCGGCGCCCGTCTGCGCCGTGGCGGTGCCCGACCCATCACCGGTTCCGGCAGGTTGAGGCATCCCGGCCGAGGTGGTCGCCGGGACGGTCGCGACGCCGGTTCCTCCGACGCTCGCCGGCGAAGTCAGGGGCGCGGCCGCGACCGTCTCGGTGACTGCCGCGACCGGGGACGCCGTCATGATCGGGGACACGGCGGCTGTGACCTGGTGCGGGGTTCCGGTCGGGAGGGCCACGGACACGGCAGGGGTGGTGCCGTCGGCGACGGCCGCCACGGCGGTCTTCGCGGGTAGGGCCGTGGCGGTCCCCGCCACCGGCGTGGCCGAGACATGCGTTCCGTCCGCACTCGTCGTCGTGGCCGGGGCCGCGACGATTTCGGTGGAGGCGGCCGCGCTGACCTTCGCCGAGGCGACCTCCACGCTGTTCGAGGGAGAGGAGGCCGCCGTGCTGGTCGAGCCGGCAGCGCTGTCCTGGCCGACCAGCGGGCTCAGCTTGGCGGTCAGGGCCGTGCCGGTCCCTGCGCCCGTCGTCGAGCTCGAAGCCGTGGATTTCGCCGCGGAACCGTCCGGAGCGGCCGACGCCTCCGTCGTCGCCTGGACGGCGGTACCGGTTCCGCCCGCATCGGTGGTGACCGCCGGGATCGGCGAGGCGGCGGTCTTCGAGACCGTCGTGGAACCGAGTGGGTCGGATGCAGCCTTCTGGGTGACCGGTGCCGCCTGGGCGGCGGATGCGGCCGTCGATGCGGCCGACGGCGCGCTCGCGGTCGGGGCATTTGCCCCGTCCCGGTGTTCGGGCACGCTCGATGCCTTCGCGGCAGAGGAAGACGGGGTCGTAGCCGGGGCCGGATCGGTCGCGGCGCTCGGCGCCGTCGACGCGCTCGGCGCGTCCACGGGCACAGGGGCAGCGCCCTTGTCGGCATGGAACCGCGCGACCAGCGCCCAGTTCGATCCGACGTCCGAGGCCTTGATCGCCCCGAGATTGCCGGGGCTGAGCTGCAGGAATTGCAGCAGGCTCGTGGATGTCAGCGTGCCGAAATCCTGGAAGGTGTGCGCCGCCGGACCGGCCGGTACGGCGCCCATCATGCCCGGCCCCGCACTATCGGTATGCTCGCCCGCCGAGTCCGCACCGGGCCGGAGGGCGGAGGCCGCCTCAGCGGTGCGGCCGTGCCCGCTGCCGCGATCGAGGGCTGGGGCCGAGGCGGACGCGGAGGCATCGGCGCGCGCAGCCTGCGCGGTCGCTTCGGATGCCTCGTCCGTCGAGAGCAGTTCGGCATTCAGCTTGTGCTTGAGGTCGCCGAGCACGAAGGCACCCTCGGCGATCATCATCGCCGACAGAATGATGCTGTCGACGTGACGGCGCGTGTCGTCCGGCGCGTCGTCGCGCGCTGGCGCGGCCTTGGCCAGGACCGGGTGGGTCGGTGCGTCCAGGATGCCGGCCTGCGGCGTCACGTCCTTCGCGTCCGCGCCCGAGGCCGTGCCGAACCCGTCCGAGGTCAACTCGTGGGCGACGGCATCCTCCGAGCAGAGGCTGAAGGCCGCGCTCGCGATGATGGCCGCCAGCAGAGCGGCGGGGTGGATGACGAGCCGCGCTCCGCTCTTCGGGCTCGGGATCGGCAGGAGCGTCGGGTAGCGGGCCGCCATCTCGTTGAGCAGGGCCCGGAAGTCGGGCCCTCGCAGCGGCGATGCGAGCGCGTCCGAGGCGATGACGTAGCAGCCGTCGATCCGCGCGAAGTGCATGATCGCGTCGCCATCGGCCCGGCAGAAGACGAACCAGGGGTCCTCCTCGTCGCTCGCGCCGCACTCGCTCGTGATCCGCATCCCGGCTTGGACCAGCGCGGCCTCGACCCGGTAGAACTCGGCGAGCTCCTGCTGCGACCAATGTCCACGCGTCGTCGGGGCGGGCCGGAAGAACGAGACGACGGCACTCATCGACGCACCTCACCCCCAGTGACCAGCTTCCTCGAAGGACGAGCGCCGCGAAAGTCCCTGTCGGAGCACCCCGCGTCGGCGATCCGCCGTCGCGGACGGGTGCGCGGGCTCGATGCTGATCCGAATGCCGGGCCCAAGCAACCGCCGGGACCGTACGGACCGGAACCCGGATCAGTGCTCGCGGAAGGCACGGCCCATCGCCTCGAACAGCGGCGCCACCATGTAATCGAGCGCCGTGCGCTCGCCGGTCGTGATCATAATCTCGGCCGGAAGGCCCGCGACGAGACGGCGCCGGACCGTGTCCGGGACCTCGAGATCACTGATCTCGATGATCCCGAGGAAGTAGGGTTGCTTCGTCGCCTCGTCGATCAGGCGGTCGCGCGAGACCGACGCGAGATTGCCCAGGATCGTCGGGATCCGGCGCGAGTGGAAGGTCGGGAACTTGATCTCGGCCGGCATGCCGGCATGCACCGTCTCGAGGTCGTTGGGCGCGAACTGCACGTGCACGACGAGCCGGTCGCTCGTCGGCACGATCTCCATCAGGGGCTCGCCCGAGCGGATGACCTGACCGACCGTGTAGACCTTCAGCGCCTGCACCACGCCGCCGCGCGGCGCCGTCACCGCGAGCCGCTTGAAGATGTCTTGCGCCACGGAGAGCTTCTCGCGGAGTTCCGAGATCTTCTGGCGCGCCTCGAGAAGTTGGCCGGCCACGTCCTCCTGGAACTTCTGCTTGATCTGAGCCGTCTGCAGGCCCGCCTCTCCGATGCCGTTCTGCGCCTTGGCGGCGTCGGCCATCGAGCGACCGATGATCCCTTCGAGCCGGGTGCGCTCGCGCTCCATCACGAGAAGGCGCGAGAGCGGGATGAGGTTCTTCTCGCGCAAGGCGCGCAGACCTGCCAGTTCCTGGTTGATGAAGCCGACCTGCTCCTCCACCGAGGCCTTCTCGACCGCGAGGCCCTTGATCTCGGTGTTGAGCTGCGTGACGCGCGCGGCCAGGAGATCGATCTGCGCACGCAGCGACGTTTGCCGCTCCTGGAGCTGGTTCATCTGATCGTTGATCACGCGGGCGACGTTGGGCTCGGCGAGGCGACCGGAGATCTCCTGCGGCAGGTCGAGGCCGCTCTTGCGGTCCCGCTCCGCCATCAAACGAGCCTCCAGGATCAGGGCGGCGTCGAGCTGACCCTGGAACAGGTCGACGCTCGCGCGCGACTGCAGGGAGTCGAGCCGCAGGAGAACGTCGCCCTGCCGGACGGTCTGCCCTTCCTTGACCAGGATCTCCCGGACCATGCCGCCCTCGAGATGCTGCACGACCTTCCGGCTGCTCTCCACATTGATGATCCCGGGGCTGACGACGGTGCGGTCGAGCCGAGCGACCGTGCTCCAGACGCCCATCACCCCGAAGGTCAGGAAGATCAGCACGTAGCCGGCGATCGCGGGCCTGCGCCACGTGCTGGTCGGAAGGGACGCGGGTCTCGGCCCCGCATCCGGCATCGCGCCGGCCGGAACGGATCGGGGCAGGCTCGGCGATGCGGCGAGAGTCGGCAGCATGGCTTCAGCCGACCGCCCGCTGCGGCGGGATGTAGAGTGGCTCGGCGGCAGCTTCGTAGGAGAGGCTCGCGACAGCCCGCGGCCGGGCGAGGCCGCGGATCACCTGCTCGGGCGAACCGCTCGCCAGAATGGCGCCCCCCTCCATCGCGATGACGAGGTCGGCCTCGGCCAGGATGCTCATCTTGTGGGTCACGATCATCAGCGTCGTGCCCCGACGCTTCAGCTCGGACACGGCCTGCATCAGCGCCTCGTCCCCGGCCGCGTCGAGGCTCGCGTTCGGCTCGTCGAGCACGATGAAGCTCGGGTTGCCGTACATGGCGCGCGCGAGCGCGATGCGCTGGCGCTGGCCGCCGGACAGGACGTAGCCGCCCGCTCCGATCTGCGTGTTGTAGCCGTCGTCGAGTTCCTGGATCAGCTCGTGACAGCCCGCCTTCTGGGCGACTTCGATCACGGCCTCCGCGTCGATCTCCTCGAAGCGGGCGATGTTCTGGGCGACGGTCCCGGCAAAGAGCTCCACGTCCTGAGGCAGGTAGCCGATATGGCGGCCGAGCGCCTGCGGGTCCCAGTGCGACAGGTCGGACCCGTCGATCCGGAGCGACCCGCGATGGACCTGCCAGATACCGGTCATCGCGCGGGCGAGGCTCGACTTGCCGGCCGCGCTCGCCCCGACCACGCCCAGCACCGTGCCGGGTGCCAGCCGGAAGCTGACCCCGCGCAGGATCGGGATCCGCTTGCCGGGTGCGGCCACGACCAGGTTCTCGGCCTCGATCTCGCCGCGGGGACGCGGCAACGCGAGGCGCTGCACCCGCGGGGACGCCGCCGCGTCGAGGTGCTTCAGCCGCGCGTAGCTGGCCCGCGCCGCCGAGAAGCCTCGCCAGTTCGCCACCAGTACTTCGATCGGCGCCAGCGCGCGCCCGCTGAGGATCGAGGCCGCGATCATCGAGCCCGCCGTGATCTCGCGATGGATCGCCAGATAGGCGCCCGCCCCGAGGATCATCATCTGCAGGAACATCCGGACGAACTTCGAGAGCGCGACGATGAGGCCCGCACGGTCGCTCGCGCGCATCTGGCAGGCCAGCACCTCCTGATGGCGACCGTTCCAGAGGTTGCGGAAGGCCGCGAGCATGCCCATCGCCTGGAGCACCTCGCCGTTGCGGAGCGCCGCCTGGGCGCATTGCCCGGCCGAGGCCCCGGCCCGCGCCGCCGCCGCGAGCGCGCGCCGCGTGGCCAGCTCGTTGAGGAGCGTCAACGCCAGGATCACGACGCCGCCGGCGGCCGTCATCCATCCGAACCAGGGGTGCAGAACGAAGCAGATGAACAGGAAGGTGGGCGTCCACGGCGCGTCGCAGAGGGCGAGCAGGCCGGGGCCGGTCAGGAATTCCCGGAGCGTGTCGACGTCCCGCAACGCGCGGCCGTGCCCGGCGTCCGGGCACAGGATGTTGCCCCGGTGGACGGCGCCGAAGATCGGCTCGGCGATCCGCTGATCGAACGCGACCCCGCCGCGCACGAGCACGCGCGCGCGCAGGGCCTCGAGCGCGGCGTAGACGAGGAGCGCGAAGGCCGCGATGACGGTGAGCCCGATCAGGGTCATCTCGTTGCGGCTCGCCAGTACCCGATCGTAGACCTGCAGCATGTAGAGCGGGCCGACGAGCAGCAGGATGTTGATGAAGAGACTGAAGATCAGCGCCGTGACGAGCGCGGGCATCACCGAACGAACGCCCTGACTCAATATCAAGGAAGCCTTGCTTGAGGTCATGATGCCCATTCTTGCACTGGAACAAGCCCTGCGGCGACAGGAGGGAGCATGATCGGGGCGGGACCGGGCGTTCGGACCGACGGGGCCGGCGCCAGGGCTTCTGTTCGGTTCGGCGAGTCTCCATGGTGCGACGACAGGCCCGGGCTTCACGAAGCTCGGACGTTCATCGTCGTGATCGTCCGCATCGGCAGATATCCTGACGCGGATCCGAGATCCTGGTCAGAACATCGCGTGCAGCGGTGAAGGCCTGCGCGGACACTCCGCGCAGACTCGGCGCCGACGGCGCAGCCATCGCACGCGACGCATCCAGGCAGCGTTCCGGATCTGCCTGGCTGAACGGCGCTCAGGTGTTGCAGGAGATACTACACCGATATCGCCGCACGACACCCCCGGACACTTGATGCGTCCTGGAACGTACCATCGTTCTGTTTGCGAACGCACGACGGGGAATTTGGCTGGACAACGACTTTGTACGCAGTTTTACTCTACTGACATCCGCCTGTCTTTGCTATCCGCGCAGAGCGAGGTCTCGTGTACGCGCATCATCAACGCCTGGACTTGGACGAAGTACAGGAGCTGCGCCGCGAGGGCGGACGCTTCCTGAGAGAGTTGCGGGAGGCGCGCGGCCTCTCCCAGCGCCAGCTGGCGGGCCTGATCGGCGCGGATTACTACACGTTCATCTCGCAGTTGGAGGCGGGACGCGGGCGCATCCCGCCCGATCGCTACCGCGTATGGGCCGAGGCGCTCCGCGTCGACGCCAGGGACTTCGTGCAAACCCTGATGCGATTCTACGACCCCATGACCCACGACGTCCTGTTCGGCGAGGATCCCGTCCGGACGGCCGGCGCGCCGCGACCGAGTCTTCAGCGCTATCATTTCAACCTCGTCTGCGGCGATGCGGTGATCGAGGATCCGGTCGGGGTCGAGGCAGGTAGCCTCGACGAGGTGCAGGACGAGATCCTGGCGGCGATCGACGAGCTACGCTCCGAGCGGGAGCTCGACGCGGATGCCGGGCAGTGGTGCATCGAGATCCGGAACGCTTCCGGCCATCTCATGCAGGCGATCGGACTCGCCTGAGGTTCGGGAGCGCCCTCGGCGGCGCACCTCGTTCAAGAACGCGGCGGGCCATGACGCCACCGCTGCGCGCAGATCGAGCGGGCTCGGCACTCGGGCACCGGGGCACCGCGCAAACCCGAACACTGCAGGCGAACGCGATCGGACTGGCGGCCGTGCCTCTCGCGTCGCCGGCGGGTGCCACCGAGGGCGGCTAGGAATTCCCTGCAAGCCAGCGGGCGGCCGCCTTCACCATCGATCAGGCGATGGAGAAGCCGAGACAGATTCTCGGCCAGGGGAGGACGCCCGGAGACGCGGGCGAGGACGGCAGGTCAGTCTCGGTCATCGCCATGGCCGGCCCCGGCGCTCGGGACCCTGTCGGGCGCGTCGAGGCGTTCCTCCCAGAAGGCCGTGTAGGAGCGCAGCCACTCGGAGGCTTCGACGAGCGGACGCCGGTCGAGCGAGCAGCGATGGATGCGCCCCTCGACCTCGCGGCTGACGAGCCCGGCTCCTTCCAGCACCCTGATGTGCTTGGAGGCGGCAGCCAGCGACATCGCGTAGGGCTCGGCGAATTCGATGATGGTCTGATGGCCGGACGCGAGTTGGCGGACCATGGCGCGCCGGGTCGGGTGCGCGAGGGCATGGAACACGTCGTCCAGGCCGTGATGCCTATGTTCAACCGTCCGGTTTATGCTGGCAGGCCGCCCATCCCCGCGCAAGCCCGCGTCGGCATCGGGGGCCGCTTGAGCCCCGACGCCGAGGGAGCGCCTATGCCTGCGCGCCGGCGCGGGCGACATCGCCCACATCCGGCAGTTCGGGAAGCCGCCAGCACATCTCCATGACGCGCCGGGCCTGAGCATCCGGCATGACGCCTTCGGCGAGATCCCTGAACTTGCGTTCGAGATCCGCGTCGCTCATCGGCTTCTCGACGCTCCCGACGGCGTGGACGATGCGGCGCTGCACGGTGCGCCCGTCGTTGAGCGTCACGCTCATCTCGACCTGCTCGGGCGCGATGCCCGGAGTGACGACGGGCACGACCTTCTCGCGCAACGCGATTACCGCGGGGTCGCGCACGGCGCGATCGCTGAACTGCTTCTCGCCGGCCGCACCCTCGACGAGCGCGACCGCCACGGCGTGATAGATGCTGAACTTGCCCTCCAGCCCGGATTGCGGGGCCGTCTTGCCGGTCAGTTCCAGCACCAGCGGATGCACCTTGAGGTCGATCCGGCGCACCTGATCGGCCGTGACGTGCTCCGCGTCGCGGATCTGGACGGCCGCATCGATCGCGGGATGCATGACGATGCCGCAGGCGAAGGGCTTGTAGGTGTTGAGAAGCGTCTCGTATCGCGTGCCGAGGCCTTCGGTGATCTCGCGGTAATCCTGCTTGGTCGAGATCGTGTTGGCCCAGCCGCGCTTGGCCTCGATCATCCCGTCGGAGCTCGTGAAGCCCTTGCCCGCCAGGATCGCGGCGAAGAGGCCATTGGCGGCGGCCCGGCCGGGATTGAAGCTCTTGTTCATGGAGCCGAACGACTCGCGCAGCCCGACCGGCTGCGAGGCCGCGAGCCCCAGCGCCCAGACCATCTGCTGTTCGTCGAGGCCCATCAGCCGGCCCGCCGCCGCCGCAGCGCCGAACACCCCGGCCGTGCCGGTGATGTGCCAGCCGACATCGTAGTGGTTCGGATAGACCGCGTTGCCGATCCGGCACTCGGTCTCGACGCCGAGCACCAGGGCGTTGAGGAAATCGCGGCCCGAGATCGGCTTCATCTCCGCGTAGGCGAGGATCGCCGAGGCGACCGGCCCGGCCGGGTGGATCACCGTCTTCAGGTGCGTGTCGTCGAAGTCGAAGATGTGGCTCGATACGCCGTTGAGGAAGGCGGCGTTCATGATGTCGAAGCGCTCCGCACGCCCGAACAGGCTGGCCTGCGCCGGACCCGAGAACGGCGCGAGGGCGGCCACCGCCACATCGAGCGTCCGGTGGTGCGAGCCGCCGATGGCGACGCCCACCCAGTTGAGGAAGGTGCGCGTCGCCTCCTTGCGCACGGGCTCCGGCAGATCCTCGTAGCGCGCGGTGGTGACATAGCGGGCGAGCGTGCGCGTCACCGCGGGCGGCGTCGCCTTCGCCGGTCCGGGGGCCTCCTTGGCCCCCGCCGCCTCGGCACCGGCGGCGGGCGTCAGGCCCCCGCCGGCGAGCGTGAGCCCGGCTGCGCCGATGAGTGAGCGACGATCGATCGTGGACATGGCGTTCACTCCCAGATGTTGCCTTCGTGGTCAGGCCGCAGCGCGGTCGGTTCAGGCGGCGGCGCCCGATCCGGCCGCAGCCGCGCCCGTCCTGCGGCTAACGGTCAAACAACGCCTGCAGCGACGCCCGGTCCTTGGTTCCCGGCAGCGCGATCAGCGTCAGGATCCGGGCCTTGTCGGGCGTGAGGTCGCCCGCGAACACGGCACCTGCCTTGAGGAGCGTGTTGCCGCCGCCCTTGAAGCCGTAAACCGGCAGGGCCCGGCCGTTGTAGACCTTCGTCGCCACGATGACCGGCACACCCTTTCCGATCACCTCCGCGATCGCGTCGTGCATCTCGGCGTTCATGTTGCCCCAGCCGTACGCCTCGACCACGATCGCCTCGGCGCCGGTCTCGGCGGCGTGCCGGACCTGGCTGCCGTCGGCGCCCGCATACATCGAGACGAGGTCGACGCGCGGCATCCGCTCCGGAAGCGGCAATGTCTGGCGCCGCAGCGACTTGCGGCTGAACACGACCCGGTCCTCGTCGACGTAGCCGAGGTCGCCCGCATCTCCGGAGTTGAAGGTCTCGACGTTGCTCGTGTGCGTCTTGCGGACCTCGCGGGCGGCGTTGATGTGGTGGTTGAGCGTCACCGTCACGCCCATGCCGGCCGATCCGTCGGCCAGGATCTGGCGCGCCGCGTTGAGGAGGTTGCGCGAACCGTCCGCGTCCCAGTCGGAGGCGTTGCGCTGGGCACCCACCAGCACGACTGGCTTCTCGCTCTTCAGCGTCAGATCGAGGAAGTAGGCGGTCTGGTCGAGCGTGTCGGTGCCGTGCAGGATAATGGCGCCGCGAATCGCGGGGTCAGACAGGATCTCGTCGAGCTTGCGCACCAAGGACGGCCAGCGATCCGGCCCCATGTAGTCGCTCGGAACGTTGCTGAATTCCGTCACCGCGATGGCGGCGATGTCCTTGAGCTTTGGCACGGCCGCGACGAGGTCGTCGCCCGAGAGCGCGGGCACGGGCGCGTGGGTGGTTGGATCGAGCTTCATCGCGATGGTTCCGCCAGTCGCGACCACGGCGATCTTGGGCAGTTCCGCCGCGGCAACGGAGCCCGCCAGCGATGCCGCACCCGCGAGGCCGACAAGCGTCCGCCTCAGGATCGTTCCCGCCATGTCCCAATCCTTCCCGATACGGGCCCGGACTCTCCCGGCCGGGCATTCTGCGTGTGACGGCTCATGCCTGGGCGAGGCCCCCCTCTCTGTCCAGACCTCATGCGAAAAAAATCAACCCGAAATTGTTCTCCTTCACGCGTCCCGGCGGCCTGGCACTTTCGGATGGCTCACGCCAACATTCTGATGCAGAGATGGAATTAGCTGGCTAACCAATCAGCGCTCTCCCGCTCGCCCTGTTCGACGCGCGAGCGCGCCCGCAGGCGGGACATCCGCCCGCGGAACGGCGGTTGGTTGCGGGGCTCGGAGGATCGCCGCGGCCTCGAAGGTCCCACGCTTACAGTAATGTGCGACCCTATCCGCCCGAGCGTAGACCATCGCGAGCGCTGTTCGGGGGAGGACATCGAGGATGAGCTTCTCATTCACGCTGATCAATCTCGCGGGCACCATCGTGCTGCTCCTGTGGGGCACGCACATGGTGCAGACGGGCATCCAGCGTGCGTTCGGCGCCGAACTGCGCGCCGTCCTCGGCAGCTCCTTGCGCAACCGTGTCTCGGCGTTCCTCGCCGGGATCGGCGTCACGGCCATCCTCCAGAGCAGCACCGCGACCGGGCTGATGACGGCGGGCTTCGCGGCCGGCGGCATGGTCGACCTGGTGCCGGCCCTTGCGGTTATGTCAGCCACGCATCAAGCTCCTGGAGCCGATCACGAGCCTCGGGCATCGCAGCCTCCCGCAGCACCAGGGAGACAACACCTCAGCCTGACAGAAGTGCCTAGGTACCGCTAGATCTTGGTGTGATCGAGCCTGTCTTTCCGAATAGAAACCAAGTAATGTGTGTTGAATATTTTGAGACTCTCAAGAATGTGGCAGGTCAGCCATGACCAAGGCGCGATGCGGCGAGTGATGGGTGGGGCGAGAGTGATCCGCTGGAACCGAAGTCGGGAATCCGGGAACAGCATCCGGATCTCGCTTGAACGAATCCCTTTGGTGTGAGGATTGGTTGGGTTCAGCCAGAAGTCATACCAGAGGATTAGTCCGTCAGAACACAAAATCCGGAGCATCTCGCTCGCCAAGTTGGCCTTGATGCTGTCGTCTAGGATAGACGAGAACGCGGTATATTGCAGCACGATATCGAAGCTGGCGTCCGCGTAAGGCAGCCGCTGGCCGTCGGCGCAGACCAGGTCCACGTGCGGCAACAAGCGCTTCGCCTCCTTCAACCGGTGCGGGAGGAGGTCCACTCCATGGAGCGTCTCCGGGGCGGCTCCGAAGGCCATGTATTCGTTGAGGACACGCCCCGTCCCGCAGCCCAGCTCTAATACCGTTCTCCTTGAGAGATCTCCGAACCCTTCCGCCTGCAGGAGGCGCAGCACCGCGCGCTGCCGCTGCTGGAACATGAACAGGCAGGCCGGATTTGTGAGCGAGTAGAGATCGCTCCCGGCCAAGCGTTTCTCGCGATCGGCATATTCCGTGCGGAGACGATCGAGATCGTTGACCATGCACGGTTCCCTCTCGAGCAAGTGAGCCGCTGGTGGAGGCGAGGATATCCCGGTCCTTCACACTGCGCAGAGTTCCGCGCGTGCGAACACGTGCTCACGATACCACTCGTAGGTCCGCGAGATCCCGGCTGCGAGGTCGACCTGAGACCGGTATCGGGTCGCCTCGATCGCTCTGCTCATGTCGGGCGCCCGCCGAGCAGGCGAGCCGGGCTCGGCAGGCAGCGCGACAATGGGCGCCCCACGGCCCACGATCGACAGCACGAGCTGCGCTAAGTCGCCGATCTGCAATTCGGGCCCCTCCGTGCCCACGTTGAAGGTCTTCCCGGAGCAAGCCGCCAGATCCGCCATGCGCGTCAGGTATTCGACCGCGTCCTCGACGAAGCAGAACGACCGGCTGTGCTCGACACTCGCGACTTGGAGCGCCTCGCCTGGGCCCAGACCGTGGGCTTTCTCCAGGATTTGAGGAATGACGTGCGAGCGGCCCATGCGCGGGCCGTAGATGTTGTGGAATCGCACGATCGTGAACGGCGTCCCGGAGAACTGGCACATCGCCTCCCCGTACAACTTGGACAGCATGTAGGAAGTGCGGGGATTGCCGAGGTCCCCGGCAGTTAAAGGTGTATCTTCGGGCGTCGGGACGGGTATGCCGAAGAACTGCAGAGTGCCGGCATAGAGCTCGCTCGTGGAGGCGAAGAAGAAGCGCTCCAGGGCCCGCTGGCGGCGCGCCATCTCAAGGGCCGTCTTCAGCATGGCGACGTTCTTCGTCAGGACCTCGTAGGGTCTCGACCGGACGTGCTGGACACCAATGATCGCGGCGAAGTGGAAGATGAGGTGGTAGTCTCTGTCGATGTCCCGCGCGACTGCCGGGTCGCACAGATCCAGGCCCAGCATCCGGATCCCGGGCTTGGCGAGCAGATCCTCGAGGGCATTATCCCGAACGCCGCGGTGCTGATTGTCGAGAATGTCGACCTCAAAATCGGCGGCGAGCTTGCGCGCGAGGTGATAGCCGATGAACCCCGCACCGCCGGTCACGAGCGCCTTGGGCATGGTCAACCTCTTCCGATGCTGGTGCAAGAGCACCCTGTGGCAGAAACCGAGCGCCGCTGCTCCCGCGTGAGTACGTTGTTCGCGTCGATGACCTCTGCCGCGGAGCCTCGGAGCCATTCCCCAAGCTCAATGGCCCGGTAAGAGGGCGCAGCTTGTGTGAACACGACCGCATCGAACATTTTGGCGGGGGGCAGCTCGCTTTCGACGGGCCGGTCGAGTTCGGGCCAGTACGTCACGAGCGGATCGTGGGTCGTGACCTCGGCCCCTTCCCGCTCGGCTGCCTCCACGAAGACTTGTGCGGGCGAATAGCGGGTGTCGCCGACGTCTTCTCGATACGAAACGCCAAGTAGGAGGATCCTGCTGCCCTTCAGCGAGCCGCCGAGCCGCTCGCGCACTTTCGCCAGCGCAAGGAGTGGCATGGCGGCATTCGTCCGCACCGCCTCGCTTGAGAACGGGAAGGCCAAATCGGGGCGGCTGAAGATGGCACGAGCGGCCACCACACCGAAGAGCGGATCCTTGGTGAGGCAGTACCCGCCGACGCCGAAGCCGGGCTGCCGGATATTGGCATGCGTCGGACGTTTGCGTACGGCCTCGACGATATCGAAGAGGTCAATCCCGACCGCCTCGGCGAAGCGCCCCCATTCCTCCATGAACGCGATGTTCACGGCACGGAAGCTGTTCTCAAGCACCTTCGCCGTCTCCGAAGCCGTAGGCGACGCGAGGCGGGTGAGCGGGTACTCGGCGACGTTGATCACGTTGCTCAAGAAATACTCGCATGCGTCCGCCGCCTCGGAGGTCGTTCCGGCATAAACGCGCCAGTAGTTGACGATAGAGCTGTAGTAGTCCGCCCCCGGCATAACCCGCTCGTAGGAGTGCGCGAGCAGGATGGCGCTGTCCGGCAGACCGCGCGTCCGCAGCGAGGCGGCAAGGCGAGGTGCGAGGACTCGCTCGCAGGTGCCTGGCGGAACGGTCGTCTCTACGATGATTAGGGAGCCGGGGCGCAGCCGCTGGCCCAGGTCGTCGACGGCTCGCTGCAAGGCGTCGAAATGCACGATCGGCTGTGGCGCACTCCAGTCGATGTCGAGGTTGATATCGACGACGACGACATTCGCCTCTTTGAAGATCTCCGGATTGCAGGTTGCGGTTAAGTTCCCCGCCGCGTGCGCCTCGGCCAGAGCGTGGCCGAGCATCTTGTCGGCGCCGGCGAAGGGAAGTCGGCCTTCGGCGATGGAGGCCACCCGATGCCGCCCCGCTTCGGTGGGCAGGTCGACCCCGACGACGTCATAGAATGGACCTCCGGGTCCGCGGGCGTTGGCGATCGCGATGGCCATGGCCGAGCCGACGAAGCCCAGCCCCTGCACGCAGACGAGCTGACGTCGCGTCTGCGAGGGGTGTGGGCAAGCCTGGGCTAGCATCACGTGCTCATTCATCGCGCGCCTCTGTGAGCTTGATGGCCGAGCCTTGACGGGCTCAGTGTTCCGGCATTCGAGAGTCCGGAAGGGCCTCGGCGCGCCGGCGGGACGTTTCGCGGGAGTTCGGGCGCGCGCATCAGGACGCCGACGCTGGGTTGCTGAGCGCGACGCTGTCGGGCTCGGGCGCGGTCCGCAAGGCCCCCGCCAAAGCTGACAGGAAGCGTGCGGCGAGGATCCTGTAGTCGTGCCGCTCGAGGACGTAGTGCCGGCCGCTCCGGCCCATCCGAATCCGTTCTACGAGCGGCATACGACACATTCGGAGAAGGGCATCCGCGTAGGCGGCGGTGTCCTCGGATGGAACCGTGATCCCGCAACCGGCGTCGGTGACCAGATCATTCGCTGCGTCGCAAGCTTGCACGATCGGACGCGCCGCCAGCATGTAATCGAAGATCTTGTTCGGCGACACGCCGTACCGGTAGAGCGGGCTGCGCCACCAGGTCATCGTAAGCGCGTCCATCTCGGCAAGGAATTTCGGGACTGATTGCTTCGGGATCGCTCCCATGAGGTGGAAATTCGTCAATGACCTGCTCTGCGCAGCGGCCGCCAAGGCGTGGGTATTCACTCCCTCCCCTACTAGGATGAAGGTAAGCGGCTCGGACGCCAGGAGCGATGCGGCCTCGACGATCATCGCCACGGCGTTGGAATCGTTCATCCCGCCTGCATATCCGACGAGAAAGCGGCCGCGCTCCCGTTCCTGCCGGATCCGGCTCACCACCGTTTCCGGGAGCGGCAGGCCCTCGCCTCCCTCCTGCAGTGTGGCAACCCGAACCCCGTTCGGGATGTGCACGAACTTGCAGGGAGCCATCCCGCGGCCAGTCATGTAGCTGGAGGCGAGCGGCAGGATCGACACGACCTTGTCCGCACGGCGATAGGCCCAGTCTTCGGCGCGCTGGAGCAGCCGGATATAGGGATGGGCGGCCGAGTACCCGCCCAGCAGCATGGGTGTGAGGGGCCACAGGTCATGCACCTCGAAGACGAGTTGGGCTCCGCACCGTGCGGCGATTCGAGCCCCTGGGTAGATGTCGAGCGGGTATGTGGAGGAACAGATCACCACGTCCGGCCGCTCCTCACGCGCGATGCGATCCGCGAAGGCGTAGAGCTTCGACACGAAGGTCAGCATATTGCCGACCCGACCCAGCCCGTTGCCTCGGTACCGGCCGGTCCGCACCCAGCGGAAGCGAACCCCCTCCTCCTCGGTGGAGATCAGATCGGAGTCGACCGTCGGCTGCCGCTTACGTAGATGGGAGAAGCTCGCAGCGACGATGGTCACGCGGTGCCCTCCGGCGACCCACTCGCGGCCAAGATAGTAAGGGCGATACTCCATGCCCATGCTTTCGGATCCGCCATAGTGATCGATGAGAAGTATGTTCACGGAGGTGACCTCACCGGAGCGTCCAGAACGAGTTGAGCGAGGACTTCATGGGACGGCTTCCCTGAAGGGTTGGCCCCGAAACACTTGCCGCAGATCCTGAGATTGACGATGCGCCATGGGGTGAAATCGGCCTGGCGGCGGCGATCGAGCATCTCGTGCACGAGGCAGCGGGTCTGTGTCGGGTTGACGAGCGCCGGAAAGGGTCGAAGTGGTGCTTCCACTCCTTGCAGCACCGGTGGCGCCAATCAGGGCCGGAACCAACTCTGTTCCAGAGTGACGAACTCCAGCTTGTCGCGCTGTTCGGCGACAGCGGATGGGATGATCGCCTTCGCCCGCCGCAGGACGCACTTCGTATCGGAGCGCATGATCTTGTGGTCGTTCTTGAGAGCGAGGCTGAACTCGACGAGCCGGTGATCCAGGAATGGGACCCGGACCTTGATGGAGTGCGCCGTCGCGTTCCGGTCCTCCCAGTGCAGCAGCTTCTGCAGGTTCGTGGATCGTCGGCTCCTTGGCCGTCGAGCATCACTTCAATGCCCGCCTCGCGCGCCACCCTGGAAACGGACCACCGCGCGAAGACCGAGCTCCATCCGAACGGCTCGTCCTGGTGCGACGCGAGGTCCCCTGCTTTGTCGAATAGATCGTCAGGCCTGGGACAGACATAGATCGGTCGAGCCCCCGTCCTAGACGCGGCCGCTTCCCTTAACGGCTTCTCGCCGACGCTTTTATCGGAGTAGCAAGCCGAGACGGAGTTCACGCGTGCGCCGTTGCACTCCAGGCTCAGCATGTCAGCCATCAGGCAAACGATGGAGGACGAGTCGAGCCCGCCCGAGAGACTAGATCCGACAGCCACATCCGAACGGAGATGCATCCGAGTGGCGTCTGTGAGGAGTTCGCAGACGCGATCAGCCGCGTCGTCCTTCGAGAGGTGCAGGTTCGAATACCGGGGACGTGCGTACCGGCGCCGGTCGCCGTAGCGCCAGCGCCACCCTTTCGACGCGTCCACGGTGATGCAATGCCCCGGCAATACGCGGAGCACGCCGTCGAACATCGTTTCCGCGGTGTGATCACTGGAACCTGAGGCTGGATAGTCTCGAACCTCGGCGAGATTTATCCGTGCCCTGGTATCCGGCAATCGCAGGAGCTGCTTGATCTCGGACGCGAATGGGACGCCGTGGGAGTTCGCTGGCATGTAGAGCAGCTCAATGCCGAACATCCGCTTCCGCGCGTCGTCCCAGACGACAAAGGCAGACTTGCCGAGCAAGGGATCAAGGCAAGCCTCTCCCCACGCCCGATACGCCGCGAGCAAGACTTCGCCGTCGCCTTCCGTCAGGAAGATATGCCCCTGCGCTTCCAGCGTCTCGCGAAGCTCGGGATGATTGTAGATCTCGCCATTGAAGACAGGGGGAAGGCGATGCGACCGGCCCGCGACCGGCTGGAGGCTTCCTTCGGAGAGGTCGATGATCGCCATTCTACGTTGGCCCGGCGCAACCGGGCCGGCGGGGGACCTGAACTCGCGCCACCCCTCGCCGTCAGGTCCCCGCTGCGACCCGACGTCGATGCATGGGCGATCGGGAGGAAAGCCGACGGAGGCGAACAGCCCGCACACGCTATGTCTCCCCGGTCGGAGTGTTCGAGCGGCCGCGGAGCCACCACGTGCCGCGAGCGCCGGGCCGGTCGCCGGGGGCCGGAAGCCTTTCTCGGAGCGAGCCGGGCATGGCCTCCCCTGATCTTCTCCGTGAGCGGTGGATCCAAAGGGCGAGTTGCTAGACGCTGGATACAAGGACCGGGTCCGACTGCATTGTGGCTCGCGCCGGCGACCCGGGGCGTTTCCCCGTGCGGCTCAGCGCTCCGTCGAGCGCCGATGCGACCAGCTGCACGTCGTCCGGCTCCATGCCCGGGTGCAGAGGGACCGTCAGCTCGCGCCCGGCGAACTCTTCTGTTACCGGTAACGTCACGCCCTTGAACAGATTCCGATACACCGAGAGCGAGTGCACCGGCGGATAGTGCATCGTGGTCTGGATCTCCAAGGCGCGTAAGTGATCCACGACCTGCCGTCGATCAACGCCTTCCGGCAGCACGATCGGCATAATGTGGTAGGCTGACGGCGCGTTGCGCGCGAGATCCTGCGTGAACGGAATCAAGATTTCCGGATCCAGCCGCTCGACATAGAGCCGAGTTAGCTGTTCGCGCGTCCGGTTCCAATCCCCGAGGCGCTGCAGCTGTACGAGGCCCACCGCCGCACGGAACTCATCCATGCGGCAGTTAAAGCCGATCGCGGTCACGTCGTAGCCGGAATTACGGGCCATGGTCCGCTGGAAAGTCCCGGCCGTCATGCCGTGGCTGCGCATGGTGCGGATACGGTCAAGGACGTCCGGCTGTTCCGCGACGACCATGCCGCCTTCGCCGGTGGTCATGTTCTTGTTGCCGTAGAAGCTAAACGCGGCCGCGTCGCCGAAGGGGCCGGCACCTGTGGCTCCGGCCGCGTGGGCCGCATCCTCGATCAGCCTCAGGCCACGACTTCGGGCGAACTCGCGCCAGTCGTCCCGATCCAACACGTAGCCTGCATAATGGACGAGGATCACCGCCCGGGTTCGATCGGTGCACTTCCGCGCTGCGTCGTCCCTGGACATGACGGGGCGGTCCAGGGCCTCGATATCGACGAAGACTGGCTTCGCGCGGACATGCACGATGCAGTTGACCGTCGCGACGAAGGTCATGGACGGCACCAGCACCTCGTCGCCCGGCCCGATCCCCAGTGCCAAAAGGACCAGGTGGAGGCCGGAGGTGCAAGAGCTGACGGCGACGGCGTCCTTCACCCCATGCGCTCTCGCGAACTCGCGCTCGAACTCGCGGACACGCTCTCCCATGGTGATCCAACCCGAATCCACCACACTCGCGAGCGCCGATTTCTCTTCACTCCCGAGAACGGGACCAGCAACCATCAACATCGCGCTCTCCGACGAGGCTTGACCGGGGACGGATCGCGGCGTCGAGGCCGAACTACGCGGCCGCGATGGCAACTGTGTCGTAGGCCGGCGGCTGGTCGTCCCAGGAGAGCTCCTGCGCCTTCCGGAAGTCGTCCACACGACCAATGTCGAGCCAGAGTCCGTCGTGCCTGAATGCAGAAACCGGGACTCGCTCCTCAAGCATGCACGCTATCAGATCGTCGAATCCGAACGGCACTCCGGACGGAATATACCGCAAAACGCTCGGCTCCATGCAGTAGAGGCCCATGCTGACCGTATGGCTGAGCACAGGCTTCTCCCGGAAGTGGGTGATACGCCCGTCCGACTGCTCGATCACGCCGAAATCCATTCTGAGCGTTCGGGTGACCGTGCCTACCGTGACGACCGCATTCTGGCTGTGGTGGAAGGCCGCCAATGCGCTGAGGTTGAGGTCTGTCAGCACATCGCCGTTGATGACCAGGAACGTGCTGTCGAGCTTGTCGGCGAGGAGTGAGAGCGCCCCGACGGTTCCCAGAGGCTGGAGCTCGCTGGTGTAACGGATCTGCATGTCCCATTGGCTGCCGTCGCCGATCAACGTACGGATCAGTGAGCCAAGGTATCCGGTCGTGATCCAGACCTCCCGAATGTTATTTCGCCTCAGCCACCGCAACAAGAGTGCAAGAACCGGGCTCGATCCAACCGGCATCAGCGGCTTAGGAAGGACCATGGTGTATGGCATCAGGCGAGTGCCCATGCCGCCGGACTGGATGACAGCCTTCATCATCTCAATCTCACCTGTAGTTGGTGCCCGGAAAAGGCACCAGCAGGCCCTGTGTGTCAAATCGTTCGAGGGGACTACACCACACGCACTAGGACTGAACGAACCCGTTTACAGGCGTGTAGTCCCATGCCTACATCGAACCCGAGCCGGCACACGGGGTTCACGGAGGGAGAGCGGTCACCTCCGGGCTCAACCGAGCCGGCGCATTTGCAGTGTAAATCTACACGCGACACGTCTTCTCTGCATATCCGCACCATATCCGACCGACCCGAAGAATAGAACTTGTCCTGTTATTGTGTGTCCACGCCCCCCCCGCGCAGCCGTGAGGATCACATGGGGAGACGAACCAGCGCCCACACCGTATCCCTATGTGCGGGTCCGAGCTTCGATGCGCAGCGACTCCTGGATATGTGCGTGGCCTCTCTCGCGCTCGCCGCGTTCGCGCCGCTGATGCTCCTTATCGCGATCGCGATTTTGATCGAGAGCGGGCGTCCGATCCTGTTCGCGCAGACCCGCCTCGGAAGGCACGGACGTCACTTCCGCATGTACAAGTTCCGTAAGCTCAATAACAGCTGCGGAACAGCCGGCTGCCCGCTCACCCTGGAGGGCGACGAGCGTCTGACGGTGGTCGGCGCCGTGTTAAGGTCGTCAAAGCTCGACGAGTTGCCGCAGTTCTGGAACGTCCTGATGGGCGACATGTCCGTCGTGGGCCCTCGGCCGGAAACCTTGGCCTTCGCCGATTGCTTCGAGGGCGAGTTCAAGGGGGTCCTCGAGTACAGGCCCGGGATCCTTGGTCCGAGCCAGGTGGCTTTTCGGAACGAGAGCGCACTGATACCGTGCGACGCTGACGTAATCGGGTTCTACAGGACCGTCCTCTTCCCCGCGAAGGCACGGCTCGATCTGGAGTATTACGGGAGCCGGACCGTCCTAACAGATCTGGGTTGGATACTGCGTGGCGCCTTGGCCGTGCTCGAGTTGCACCCCGCGCTGCCCTCCGGCGCGTTTGCGGCGCCGACGCGATCGGACGAGGATCTCGCGAGGTCTATCGGCGCGACACAGGGGGCGGGCTCGACAAGCGTGGAAACCCTACTCGACGGCGTCACGCAACGGTCCTTCGTTCCACCGAGATAGGTTTCGGCCTGCCAGCGAGAGCTGACGGGGTCGGGCGCGCGGGACCTAGGGGCGCCCGGGGACGGCTCCCCACCGCCGGTCGTCTCCGGCGTCCCGGGGGCCGTCCCGGCACCGTTGAAGGAGCTACAATGACAGCTCGTTACAGAAGAGCCTTGAGCGAGGCACGGAGAGCGGCTTGTGCCTCTCTCTGTCTCACGGCAGCCGCATGGACGAGCGCCTGCCTCGCGGAATCCCGGATCGAAGCGGGCGAGGTCCTCGAAGTCGCAGTTCTCGGTGTTCCGGAGCTACGGCAGCGCGTCACTGTAAATCGCGATGGACACGCCGGTTTCGCACTGATCGGGCGCATGAACGTGGTCGGGCTGTCCGTCACGGAACTGGGCGCCAAGGTCCGCGAGGCGATGGCGGCCAAGATTTTCCGCCAGAGGACCGTGGACGGCCGCGAAAACGTCCTCAACATCCTTCCGGACGAAGTCACGGTCGAGGTCGTGGAATATCGTCCGGTCTACCTCAACGGGGATGTCTCCAAGCCGGGCGAGCTGAGATACCGGCCCGGGTTGACCGTTCGGCAGGCGGTGGCGCTGGGCGGGGGATACGACCTCGTTCGATTCAGGCTCAACAATCCGGTGATGGAGGCCGCTGACTTACGCGCGGAACAAGTGTCGGTATCCGCTGAACTGGCGCGCGAGACGCTCACCGCGCGACGCCTCCAAGCCGAATTGGCTCAGAAGCCCGCTCCCGAATTGAACGTGCCTGACATGGCGCTTCCGGCAGGCTTCGTGTCCGAACTGGTGAAGCTCGAGACCGGGCAACAGAACACACGCGAAGCCATGGTGAGAAACGAGAAGCACGCAGTCGGCCGAGCGCTTGAGCTCTCCGACCAACAACTTGATGTCTTGGCCCAACAGCAGGAGAAGTCGATCGAGGGCTCCAAAGCCGACAGTAAGGACCTCGAGGATGTGAGGGAGCTGCAGAAGAGGGGCATGGTTCCGACCACACGCTTTCTGGAGGCGAGGAGATCCTTGCTGTATTCCACGACCGCATTGCTGCAGACCGTGGCGCAAATCACCAGCGTAGGGCGCGAGCAGGAGGAGCTCAAGCGAAGACTCGCGAGCATCGACGATCAGCACCGGCTTGACCTTATACGAGGCCTGGCGAGAGCGAACGTACGGATCGTGGCGCTTCGTGCGCGGCTCGATAGCGTCCGTCAGAAGCTCACATACAGCGCCGAGCTGCGATCGCAGCTTCTTGGCGGCGGAAGTCCGGAAATTGAGGTGATCAGGAAGGGCGACCAGGGCTGGGCGCACCTGCGCCTTGAGGAGGACTCGGAGCTCCAGCCCGGCGATGTCATCGAGGTCGCACTTCGGTCCCGGCACTCGCCAGATGTCGCCGAGCATTGATCAGCCGTGCTGACGCCGGGCCACCTTGTTCGTCATCAAACCGCCTGGAGAAGTCGATGAGGCTTCGGCTTTCGCACAGACGAGCGCCAGTCCTCGTCCTCGCCATCACCTTGCTTGGGCTCTTGGCGAGTACCGGCCTCCTCGGTCACGTCGAGCAATCGGAAGGGCTCGTCACGGCCGTCGTGCGCACGATCACGTCCACCGTGCGGATGAGAGCAGAGGCGGATACGAGCGGGCGGCACCTCTACGTCGCGCCGCATGGCGACGACGGCAGCCGGGGCAGCGCAGAGGCACCGTTCCGAACCATCCGAAGGGCATCGGATGCGGCGACCCCGGGCACCACCGTGCACGTGGCTCCCGGAATATACCCTGAGGTTGTCCACAGCCGGGCGGACGGGAATGAGCGCGCTCCCATCCGATTCCTCTCCGACGAGCCCCGAGGGGCGGCGGTCAGGCCGTCCGGTGCGACTGGAGCTATCTGGCGGAGCGACGGCGATTACGTCACGATCCAAGGCTTCGAGATCGACGGCACGGACAGCCCGGCCAGTCGCAACGGCCTGTACCTGACGGGAAGCCACAGCTCCGCCGTCGGCAACACCGTCCATCACATTCTAAGGATCGGGTCGAACGACGCCAAGGGCGGCGGCGGCATCGTCCTGGGCGGCAGCTACTACAAAAAGGTCGATCAACACGCGATCGGGAACCGCGTTCACAGCATAGGGACGGCGACGAGTGAGAGGGTCAATGCCATCTACCATCAAAGCACTGGCTCGGTCATCAACAATATCGTGCATGATAACCCCAACGCGATCGGGATCGCCTTATGGCATGATGTGCGAGAGGTCACGATCGCCAACAACACTGTGTATCGGAATGGGTACGCCATCGCGATTGGTGCCGGCGACTACTACAATACGCCAGCACCCGCCAACCATATCATAGTAATCAACAACATCGCCTATGAGAACTCAGGCTACGGCATCGGCGAAATGGGGTGGACCGGACCTGAAAACGTGGTCGCCAACAATCTCGTATTCCAGAACGGTACCGACTGGAATATGCAGAACGGCGGTCGCCACAGCGGTGACGTGAGCGCCGATCCCGAGTTTGTGAACTGCGCCGCCAACGATGTGCGGCTCGGCCCCCGGTCCCCGGCCATCGACGCCGGGACCCGGATTGGCGCCCCTGCTACCGACTTCGAGGGCCTTCCTCGCCGCGGTTTGCCCGATCTGGGCGCCATCGAGTGGCGGCCAGAGGAAAGCCTCATCCGCAGTCGGGACGGGAACGGGGTCCGCTAACACTACCGTTTCGTCCTTCTGAGATGGGAGTGTTGAACGGCGGCTTGGTGGGCGCGCCGCCAGGCTGACCAAGCAAGGGCAAAGGGGCTCAAGGCGCCGCTGCGCTAGCCGCATCGCCACGCGCCGGATCTCCTGCATGGACCAAGGCACCCGTAAGCTTGGCGATAAGCGCTGAGAAAGGCGTGGCCCAGGTCCGAGACATAGGCCGCAAGCACTCCGATCTGGCAGACCGTATGTTCGTCGCCGGAGCGGTGGCCCATCCCGCACGATGCGACCCGCAGGGTTGCGCTGGAACATCCGACGGGCGAACCGGCGCAAGTCGAAGGTTCGTGCTGCCGTCGAGCATGCTTTTGCCGACCAGAAGACGTGCAATCCTTCGCGAGGGCCGTTACGCCTGCCAGCGTACCTTGCAGAAACTACGATCGCGAGCTAATACTTTTGATCTAGGCACATTTTGCCATTTAGTGGTATGCGTTAAAATGCAGCTTGACCGCCCCGTTTCTGCAGTCGTACGAAGCCTCTCAGACAGATGCAGCGTAGCTGATTTCGTGGGCACCGGACTGATTTAACGGCTTGGTCGAATTGAGCAAGTAGCTTAGTTGCGCCAGTAGTGGTTCCAGTCTTTTTTGCTGAGTTCTCTACTGCTGACGCGGAGGGAATGCTTCATTAGCGGAGTGACTGGCAGGAAGTTCTGCTTCTCGGGCTAATGCTGATCGTCCGCGTGCCAATCAGAATATCCTCGTGGATGGGATTGGTGGCTGTAAGTTGCTGCCATAACCCCTCTCGTGTTGTCGGGGCGCCGCCAATGATTTGTACTCAGAATCAATCCTTGGGCGCCACCCTGTTTCTGGATGAGGCTTCGCAGGCCGACCAGATCGCCCCCGTGGCGGACAAAGAGCTAGAGCGCCTGCTGATTCGGGCCCGAGAGACGGACCACCGTCTCAAAAATTTCATCCCGGTCGTGCTTGCGATCGTGAAGCTCTCTGGCCAAACCTGCTCCAGCGTCCCGGAATTCCAGAGCACACTCGAAAGACGGTTGAGGGCGCTCGGCGACGCGATGGCGCTGGCGAGCAACTCTCAGGAAGACGTCAACATCAAGGATTTACTGAGAGCAGTGCTGCTTCCGTTTCTTCAGAAGGGACAGTTGCACATGACGGGGGCGCGGCTTCGTCTCTCTCCGTCACGAGCGGAAACCTACGCCATCCTTGTTCATGAGCTTGGGACGAATGCCATCAAGCACGGCGCGCTTTCAGTGCCGGAGGGGAGCGTCGAGGTCAGCTGGGAGCGGTCCGGCGCGAACGGATTCACGTTCGAGTGGTCGGAGCGCGATGGTCCGCAAGTGCGAGCCCCGGAGCGCCAAGGCTTCGGAAGCTTCTTGCTGGGGGGCGTCGATGGCCATCCGGTGGTCGGCGGAACAGCGCGAATCGACTTTGCCCCCGAGGGATTCCGGTACACTCTCACGGCGGCCCTGTCGAACACCGGCGATGAGGCGCCGTGCCTCGGGCGGGCTTAGCCTTCAACGCACAGGGACCTGACGGCCCGATCGACGGCAAGGCGCCCGGTATACGCCCGCGCCTGAACGCGGCCCAATGCGAGGCGCTGCGGGCCATGGTGGAGCAAGGCCCGACGCCAGGCCCACGGCGTCGTGCGCTGGCGCCTGGTCGATCTGGTTCAGATCCTGTGGGAGGACCACGGCGTCTCGGCCTCCGAGCAGACGCTCAGTCGCGTCCTGGGCGCCATGGGGTTTCGCAAGCTCTCAGCGCGCCCGCGCCTTTACGCCCGGGATCTGCAGGCGGCGGAATTTTTTAAAATGACTGTCCGGCCCGCCTGACAGAGATTACGCGGGCCACCGGCCGCAAGCCGGTAGAGGTCTGGTTCTCAGATGAGGCCCGTGTCGGCTAGGAGCCCTCTCTGATTGGGGGCAGTGAGGCAAGCTACTCCTGATCCTCATCGGTCCCGGATGTATCGCTCCCGCAGGTCACGCGCTTCTCTTCGCGGTCGGCGC
>NZ_JBAWTG010000042.1:0-47291 GCF_037106235.1 Methylobacterium nigriterrae
GCCATCGCAACCCGCTACGAGAAGACAGCTTCAAGCTTCATGGGCGTTCTCTCGCTCGCAGCCGCTCTGGACTGGCTCAAGAGCTAACAGGCCGTAGAGCCGCGGCATGCCATGTCTCAGAAGCCCGGATTCGACTGCTTCGTTGCGGAGGCCGGGTGTCACAGACCGCTGTACCGTCGCGGTATACCCGTCCGTGACAGCGCGAGCCCTGCGCTGGATGCGTGGCCATTTCAGTAGGGTCTGGGGACGCGCCGCAAACGCGCGCTCCAAATCGCAGGCACATCCGTCTGGAACGGGCATCCGGTGGGCCCGGAACGTTCCACACGGGCAAGGCCTATTGGAACACTGCCTTGTCAGGGATCGCTTCCATTGGGGCCCGACCTCAGACCTGCAGGCTTAGAGCTCCCTTGATGAACCACGAGAAGGCTGGAGTGCCGGCCTTGGAGTGACTCAGCGTGTCAGCGGCGCTTCTCTCCGCCTAGTTCGAATTCGTCGATGTGGTAGGCCATCGCGGGTGCCAGTCGGGCGATATGCGGCTGCCATTGTGCCCTCAGCGCGAGATAAGTCTCTGCCCCTGCCTCATCGGGCATCGTCTCGACGCCGGCTGCCGAGAGCCGCCTGACAGCCGCTGCGAAGCGGGTGCGCCATGCCTCGTTCTCGGCGCTGTTCACGTCGGCCGGGGCGGGCAGGTCTCCGGGTAGAAACGCCCTTTCGAGCGTGACGACGAGCAGCATGGCAACGCGCCAGATTGCATCGACGGCGGCGCCCTCCTTCAGCCATGCTGCCTGACGGTCTGCAATCCCGCTGCGGATCAGCGACACCGTGTCGAGGGCGATGAATGCCTGTGCCGAGACCGAATAGAAGGGCTGCCGGAAGCGGAAGTAGAACAGCACGGGATAGAAGTGGTGCGCCTCCTTCATCTCGGCCATGGCCCCCGCGACGTCGGCCAAGTGGGTGTAGCCCGAATTGAACTGCCCCTGCGGCCCGAGCCGCGCCAGGAGTTCGGCCGCATCCGCGGTTTCACCCGCCAACAGATGCAGCTTCAGCCCGAGCGCGTTGCGTTGCCGAAGCGCGCTGTAGACCTGCATGACGTAGGTCAGGACCAGCGACGTCACCGACATCCCGATGAGCGAGTTCACGAGATAGAGGACGCGGTAGGCGTCCGTGACCGGCTTGAAGTCGCTGGCCCCCACGATTGCCATGCTGCTGCCGCCCGCATAGAGGGCCGTCAGGAAGTCGGCCGGCGTCTCGCCGCTGCTCGCCCGAACAGCCGTCCCGAGCGCGGGGTGGATGATCAGGCCGGCGCCGAGGGTCAGTCCCAGTGCCCAGAGCAGGACGTAGATGATGAGGATGACCGGGCCGCAGGAGGGCACAGCGACCCGCGTCTGGCCGAACGTATCGGCGGCACGGCGGAAAATTGCCCAGGTGAGATGGGCGACCCGGTCCGCGATCAGCCCTGTCCCGATGCGCGCGTAGAGGACCGTCAGGAAGATATCCGCGAGGACGAGACCCATGACGAGCGCGCCCGACGCCCGTTCGAGGACAGGCAGCATCAGGCTAGCCCTCCTTTCAGCCTCAGGCGTTCGTCAGCGTCCAGGGGCGCATCGCCTCCGGGCCGAAGATGTCGGGTGGCGGCTTGAAGTCGCGTGCCACACCGCGCATCGCCTTGGCAGGATGGCGAAAGCCGCTGCGGCGGCGGTAATCCTGTCGGACCTTCTGGGACGGGGCGAGGGGCGCGCCCGACAGGTTCTGGGCGCAGATCACGTCTAGGGCTGTAACGCCGGCCAAAGCCAGAAGGGCGATCAGCACGTTGTCCTTGCGCGGATTATGGCCCTCAAGCCCGGAGGGGTCGAGCCCGTGGCCGGCCAAGTGGCGCTTGAGGGTCTTGTAGGGCTTGCCGTCGATGAAGGAGATCAGCGCGTCCGGCGTGATCGACTTGCGAACCTGCGACGGCGTCGCCTTATCGTCGATTTCGGCGGGCGCGTTCGCTGCGGCTCCGTTCATGATTCCGACCAGCGCGGCATGAACACAGCCGATAAGGCTCGGAAGCTCAGACAGGGGAACCGGATTGTTCGAGACATAGGCTGAGACGATATTGCCGGCCAGTTCTATCGAGCTGGAGTGGCGCTCCCGATCCGCTTCTGACATACGTTCGCCCTCGTTTGGCAATCAGAAATAAGCATCTCCGACCGCGCTAAGATCCACGAACTTTGAAGATTTACAGTGTGAAGGGAGAGGTGCTTAGTTCTGCCGCAGCCGATGCTGCTTGCTTCCTGACTTGCACTGACTCTTGTGCACCCAGCCGCAAGTTTTTCGGATTGTTTCTTTCGAGAGGCCGATTGCACAGTATCGACCCGCTTCGTAGCCGCATTTTGCTTCGTTTTCCAAGCAAAGAGTGTAGGTAATCATCCTGTCATCACCAACGTGAATTGCTTCGATGATTCTGCAGATATATTCGCCATTTTCTGCGTTATAGGCAGACGCCAAACAGCTAAAGCAGTCGAGTAATACAAAACATAAAACTGCCAGAGTCAAAATAAAAATTCTGGTTTTTGTCTTCATATTGCGCTTCTGCGACGAAGAGGTCCTTGATATAACGACTTATCGTTTAAAGACTTCATCAACTACTGCCAGAAGCGTCGCCGTTAAGACGGCTTCCCCACTTTCGTCCCGCACATCCACTCGGATTTGGATCGCCTTCGTTTGCGATGGCTCACGCGCGACCATTTCGCCGAGCGCACGCTGTACCTCGGCGCGAGCACGGCTGAGGTCGGCCAGAACCAGCCCCTCGTTGTCTCGGAGTGCATGACCGTCATGCGTGTCGAAGAAGTATCGTGGCATGCGATGTTCCCGCCTTGATCTGGCGGAGCCAGGAGGCTTCGTCCTATTGGAAGCCGGTATGAACCATGACGGTGAGGCTTCGGATCGGCCGAGTCAGCGCTCATCGTCGGCCGTTCGAACCAGCGGGGCCCTGATGAAGACCGTTTTCTCGACAGAGCACGTCCACCAGCGCGATCGGTTCGATTACTGGCTCAGCGTTGCCCGGAAGGATGTCGTCGAGCACGCCTCCACACCGAGGTGCCGGAACACCTTTCGAGCTCAGCTTCAATCAGGTTCGGTCGGTGCCATCGACCTCGTCTTGTTCCAGAACTCGGAGATGTCGGTCACCCACACACGACGTCACATCGCGCACGCGAATACCGACGAGCTGTTCATCTGCCGGCAGTTCGGTGGGCGTGTCGGTCTTGAGCAAGACGGCCGCCAAGTCGTGCTGGAGCCGGGGGATATCACGCTGATCGACCCGCGCTTGCAATATCAGGGGCGGTTTTCGGAAGACTCCGAGGTGCTCGTGCTGAAGGTTCCACGGCACCTCATGGAAGCGCGCCTCGGGCAGACGCGGGAGATGGCGGCGCGATCGGTCAAGCCATGCACGGCCGAGAACGGTTTACTATCCGCGAGCCTTGCGATGCTGCCGTCCCACACGGACGGTCTAGGCACGACTGCTGAAGCGCTCCTTGAGCCGCACCTGCTCGATCTGATCACCCTCTCTCTTGGTAGGGCGATGGGAGAGGAAAGGTCGCGCAAGTCGTCTGCCCGCTCACTTGTCCGCGTCAGGCTGCGGGCCGCGGTCGAAGCGCGCTTGGCCGATCGCGCTCTCGACGCCGGCACGGTCGCGCGCGCGGCCGGGGTCAGCGTGCGGTACGCCAACGAGGTGCTGGCTGACGAGAGCACGTCGATCGTGCGACTCATCCAAGCCAGGCGCCTCGCTCGTTGCCGGCAGGCGCTGGAAGACCCATCGCAAATGGGCCGGACGGTGAGCGAGATCGCCTATGGCTGGGGGTTTTCGGACATGACCCATTTTGCCCGCCGGTTCAGGTCCGCCTATGGCGTATTGCCCAGTGAACATCGTCGTCGCGTAAGGGCAGCGTAGCCGAAGCAAAGCCGCGACCTTTGCAACGAACACCGCTCGTCAGCGGGAATATCCGCTGGCTGCCGGCAGAGATCCGACGCATCGCTTGGGAAGCCGGCCCTGTCTGGAAAACGACGGCCTTGAGACCGTGGGTGGGGCGGGCTCGTTCAAAGATGCCCATCAATGGACGGCGGCGCTCCAGAACGCCCAATCCGCGAGGGTCCGCTTCAAAGCACACACCGGCCGTTGAAATTGGGCTGACCGAATGTCCGCTCGTGGCGCGTAGCCGTCCAAATCGGCGCGCGCACTCCTGACCCGACGCAGCCCTTCACGGCGCGTGTGAGGAATGTCCGGTCGCGAGCGTATTCCGGACAATTGATTTCCTATCAGGGTTTCCCGACACGGATGACCGAAGGTCTGGGGCGCCGGGTAGGACGCAATCCGAGTGGGAGGTTTCCCGTCGCTTTCGTTACACAGCGCGTTGTGCCGTTTGGAACGTTCCACTAGGGAAAGCCCTGCTGGAACGCGGTGAATGCGCCCCGATCGCTGGTGCGCCGGCGCGCACATGGCGACAGGCCCGGGATCGAGGGCCTGCCGCCGAACCGCATCTTGTCGATCAGGCGTGCAGCAGGCCGTCTGTGGAAACGTGGATCGTGAAGGCTTTTCCTTCGTCGACCCAGCCAGCACCTTCCTTGCCGCTGTTGATGGCGCTGATCTCCGTGGGATCAGCCGAGTACATGTGCACATGCGTGTTCGTGTTGAAGAACCGCTCCATCGTCTCGCCACTGGATCCCAGCCCGCTCGGATCGGTGTAGGCCTCAAAGGCCACCCCCTCGGAATGGTAATTCGGCAGCGTCTTCAGGATCTGATCGCGCTCCACGGTGCTCGTCGTGTAGAAATGTGAGCCGGTGGCTGTGTCGAAGAACCGGAACACGTCCTGGGTGTCCGCCCCTTTGTCGGGTGTGGCGCCAACCACGCCCTCAAAGCGATAGCTCGGCTGCGTCTTGAGGATCTGATTGAGCTCGTCCACGCTCGTGGTGAAGAAGTGGTCGCCCGTCTGCGCGTTGAAGAAGCGATACAACGGGTTTACGTGTCCTGTAGCTGTTAGGTCTCCAAATAGTCCGTGCGCTTCGTCCTGCACGCCTGCCGTGAAGTAGACACTATGCGGGTCGCTTTTGGCGCCTGTATTGCCGGGCTCAAGGGCCCACAGGTCACCGATGACGATGGGGTTTCCTTCGTTATCGAGAAGCTTGCCTAAGAAGTTGTCGTTGTTGGGATCGAAGACATTGATCGTGCCGTCGCCAAAGTTCCCGACGAGAAGGTCGTTGGAGAACTGCCCGAAACCGGACGGCGCGATGGCCAGCCCCCAGGGTGAGTTCAGCGGGCCGCCCGAGGCAACCCGGTGCAGCAGGTGCCCGGAGAAGTCGAACTCATCGACGAAGCCGTTGCCGGGTCCGGCCACGTCGTCCTTCTTGTCCGCATCCTGCAGAGCGAAGGTGACGAACAGGTGGCCGTCGAGGACCTGCGTGTTGAAGGGCGCATAGCCGGCCGGCAGGGTCGCGTCCGTGAAGCTGCCAACCTGATGGAACTGGCTGTCGAAGACGTCGACGGTCCCCGCATGAAAGTTGGCCGCGAAGAGGAAGCTGTCGTTTCCCGTATGCCCAAGCGCCAAGCCCTTGTAGACGGCGCCAGCGGCAGAATTGTCGACGGCCAGCACCGAACTGGCGCTGTCCACCGTCGGGCTCCAGCCGGATAGTGTGCCGTCCTCGGTCGCGAAGATGAAGGAGGAGGGTGCGGTGTGCCCGTTGCTGGAGACATTGAAGCCGGTTCGGGTGTCATTGAAAACCTGACCCGTTGGGCTCGCCGGGTCGGTTTGTCCGGGAGGCGCCGCGATCATGATGGCCGAATGCCCGGCTACCGGGATCGGGTTTCCGGCACCGTCATAGATGGTTGTTAGGCCGGTGCCGTTATCGGATACCCAGAACGGGCCTGTTGGGCTGTCTGCGACCCCCCATGGATTGATCAGGTTGGGATCGACCACGCGCGCAGGGATCAGGCCATCGGAGACCAGATTGGTTTGAGTGTAAGTGGAGGCGCTCATGGCGTCCCTCCATCCCGTTGGAGTTCGCCCCACAATCGCTGCCACGGGGATGCCGGCACGGAACGAAGCTCGCCCGGGCTTCGCGGCCGGCGATGTCTCGGATCAGCTTAGTGAAGTTGTCATGGGTAGCCGGCGGGCCAAATCGCTTTTGTTGCGACTGGGACAGGATGGTATGTGGCGTACTGGACAGGGGGCGCAGAGGGGGCCTGTCGCAAAGTTTTTCCGGCCCGTGGGCGAGCCACGCGAGAACGCGGCATTGCACAACTTCGGGTTGAAGACTTGCGGCGTCATGGCGTCAAATCCTCAACCTCGGATTGCATCGAGGTGCGTTCGGCAAAGTGCAACTTCCTCACGGACCTTGCGCCGAAGAACTTTGCGACAGGCCCGCCTTCTCCAGGAGGGCAGCCGTCGGGCACCCTGCGGCACCCGGAGCACGGGACCGGTCGAGCAGCGGCCGGCGCGCTCACTGAGCTGCGCCGGCCGCTAGCGGTCCCCGGGAGTTCAGGCCGCCGCAGCGTCCCGGGTGAGTTCCGCCTTTACGGGGCTCCGCTCCCGATAGATGAGGAGCGTGGCGACGAGACCGCAGCCGCCCGCAAAGGCGAGCCAGAACGCGGGGGCCGCCCGGTTGCCCGTCTCCTCGATCAGCCAGGTCGAGATCAGCGGCGTGAAGCCGCCGAACAAGGCGGTGGCGAGCGAGTAGGCAAGCGAGAAGCCGGCGGTGCGCACGTGGGCCGGCACGATCTCGGTCAGCGCCACCACCATGGCGCCGTTGTAGCTCCCGTACAGGAACGACAGCCACAGCAGCACGATCAGCATGTTGGCGAAGGAGGTGTTGGCCACGAGCCATGCCAGCGCCGGGTAGGCCGTCAGCAGGGTCAGGGCCGAGAACAGCATCAGGATGGGCTTGCGGCCGATCCGGTCCGAGAGCGCGCCCATGACCGGCAGCCAGAACAGGTTCGACAGCGCGACGCAGAAGGTCACGATCAGGCTGTCGGCCTCGGACAGCTTGAGCACGTTCTTGCCGAAGGTCGGGGTGTAGACCGTGATGGTGTAGAACGACACCGTGGTCGTCACGACGAGCAGCATGCCAAGGAGCACGATGCGCCAGTTGCGGCCGAGCGACGTGAAGACCTCGGAGAGCGCGGGCCGCTGCTTGCGGTGCAGGAACTCCTCGGTCTCCTCCAGCGAGCGCCGGATGTAGAACAGGAACGGCACGATCAGGCAGCCGATCACGAACGGCACCCGCCAGCCCCACGACGCCACGGCATCCGGGGTCAGGGCCGCGTTGAGGGCGTAACCCATGAAGGCCGAAGCCATGATGGCGACCTGCTGGCTGCCCGATTGCCAGGAGACGTAGAAGCCCTTGCGGCCGGGCGTCGCCATCTCGGCGAGATAGACCGAGACGCCGCCGAGCTCCACGCCGGCGGAGAAGCCCTGCAGCAGGCGCCCGGTCAGCACCAAGAACGGCGCCGCGAGGCCGATGGTCTGGTAGGACGGCACGAAGGCGATGAGCACCGTGCCGGCCGCCATAATGCCCAGGGTGACGATGAGGCCCCGGCGGCGGCCGATCCGGTCGACGTAGGCGCCGAGGAACACGGCGCCGAGCGGGCGCATCAGGAAGCCGGCCCCGAAGGTCATGAAGGTGAGCATCAGGGAGGCATAGTCGTTGCCGGTCGGGAAGAACGCCTTGGAGATGTAGGTGGCGTAGAACCCGAACAGGAAGAAGTCGAACATCTCCAGGAAGTTGCCGCTGGTGACGCGCAGCACAGTGGCGATCTTTGATCGCGGTTGGTCCTTATGGGCGAAATGCGCCATGGTATCCTCCCAGGGGTTTGTGACGTCGTTGCCAGGGCGTTCCGGCCGCCGAGCGGGCGGACTGGCGGGATCGGGATCCGCCGTGCGGCGGTCCGCGCTGGAGGTCGCGTCGTAGCGGCCCCGTTCCCGTGCGCGGTAGCGAGGAGCCGGTCCGGGCTGTGGACCGATCACCAACGTGTCGGGGCTGAGGCTCGCGCGACGGCCGTCGCGCGAGCCGTCGGCGCACGCTCAGGCCACGAAACGGCACTGCGAGGCTGGCGTTCGCGTGTCCATGTTGCGGCCGCGGTTCATGTGGTCGTCCACCTCCGCCGCGCAGCCGAGCATGCGGGCGAACAGGAAGATCGTGAAAGCCGCCGTTTCGAGTGCGGCGCTGGACAAGGAGCCGTCGCGGTAGGGCTGCCACAGCATCTTCAGGAGAAGGGCCGCGATCACCGCGTCGATGTTCACGCAATAGACGTTGCGCGACACGCCCGCGTCGAACAGGGCCTGCACCAGGGCACGATAGTAGGCGTGGAAGGCGTTGTAATCACCCCGCGCCGCGAGCAGGTCGTGGATCCAGACCTCGCGTGGGTCGTGGTTCACGGCCTTGTCCTTGAAGACCGGGTGGTTGACGCCCGGGATCTTCTGGATGTCGAGGCTGCCCGCGCTCTTCCGGTCGGTCTTGTACCGGGCATACTCCGCGGCCGTCCGGTCGGCGAGCGCCTTGAGGTCGGCGCCGTGGTCCGGGTCAGCTGGGTCGGCTAGGCCCGCATCGCGGAACTGCTCAATCAGGAAGGCGATGCCCT
This sequence comes from Methylobacterium nigriterrae, assembly GCF_037106235.1. Classification (NCBI taxonomy): domain Bacteria; kingdom Pseudomonadati; phylum Pseudomonadota; class Alphaproteobacteria; order Hyphomicrobiales; family Methylobacteriaceae; genus Methylobacterium; species Methylobacterium nigriterrae. Next base: position 8,612 of record NZ_JBAWTG010000042.1, read on the forward strand.
CATAGCCATTGCCCCCGTGCGTGTAGCCCGCGTGGGTCAGGAACCCGATCATCGCCTTGTTGAGCTGCACGCGCTCCGGGCTCTCGGGCCCGTCGGCCGAGACTGCACCCTTGGCGCCCTGTGCCGAGATCGTGCCGGGGCCGTTCGACAGGAGGAGCCCGATCAGGGTCTCGAACACGAAGACGTCGCCGGGCGCGCCCTCGCGCCCGAGGAGCGCGAGGCAGCCGATCTCGCCGAGCGTGCGGCGGGCGAGGAGATCCGCGTTCGGCACGCCGCAGAGGCTGTCCGCCTCGTGTGCCTCCGCCGGGATCGCGGCGCCGAGGAGCACGCCGAAGAGCTGCAGCCACCAGGGCAGGCTCTCGGCCGTGAGGCGCGAGATGCGCTTACGCATCAGCGGTCCCCAGGCGAGCGTCGTGGCGACCGAGGCCAGCACCGCGTCCCGCGTCGGGTGGCCGCCGAGGCTGCGCAGGTAGCGCAGGAAGACCGAGCGGGTGCCGCGGGCCTGGAGCGCGTCGAGGAGCGCCTCCGCCCGCGGATCGGGCTTAGGCGCGACGAGGAGCGCACAGAGCTCCGGATCCGCCGCGACGCGGCCGAGGTCGAAGCTCTCGTCGAGGGCGCTCGCCAGCCCGACCTCCACGAAGCGGTCGGTGAGCAGCCGGCAGATCCGCCGGGCCGTCTCGGCGCGGCGCGGGCCGACGAGGCTCGCGGCGGCGGCGAGCACCACGTTCGGCGCGTTGCCGGCCTCGCGGGCGGCCTGCGCGGCCGCGAGTTCCGACTGCCCGTGTAGGTTCACGAAGGACGCCACCGTGGCCTTGATGAGGGCGCAGTCATTGTCGCCGGCGGGCTCGCGCAGGAGGGCGAGGACGAGGTTCGCCTCCATCGGCAGGCGTGCCGCCTCCAGCATCGAGAGGCCGTTGAGGCTCGTCACCTGCGTCTTCGGGTCCATCTGCGAGGCGCCGGAGGCGTCCTTCATCGTCTGCCGGGGCAGCACGATGCCGATCTGGCGGTTGAGCCGGGCGATCTGCTCGCCGTAGGGCGCCGCCGCCTCGACCACCGGCAACTCGAGTTCGGCCGGCAGGGCCAGGCCCGCATTCGAGCCGAACCAGGGCTTGAGGGCGAGGCTGCTCTCGGGTGCGAAGTCGGGCCGCGCCCCGTTCTCGCGCATCACCGCGGTCAGCGCCGCCGGGATGTGGGCGATGTTGGTCACCACCGCCCCCTTGGCGGAGACGACCGGGTTGTCGGGCGTGAACACGCCGTCCACCCCAAACTTCTCCATGAACCAGCGCTCCTTTGCGGCGGCATCGTCGTCGCCTCCCGCCATGGCGCCCGCGTGGCCCACTGCGCGGGTGAGCTTGCTCTTCCAGCGGCCGACCACGCAGGCAACGACGGGCTTGGTGAAGTGCGCGTCGAGTTCGTAGTAGCCGCCCGGCTCCACGTACAGCACCGCCGCCTTGCTGCGCGCGTCGTTGGCGAGCGCGAAGGCGAATTCCGGCGCGCCGTACTGGATGTAGACATCCTTGCCGCTGGAGATCAGCGTCGTGGTGCCCCAGCCGCTCATGCGCAGGTAGGTGGCGATGGTGGTCGTGAAGTTGCCGGAGTTGGAGAAGATCGCTACCGAGCCGGGCTTCAGGGCCTCGCCTGGGCTGTCGCCCCCGAGAGCACCGCCGATGCGGACCTGATAATAGGCGTCGGCCACGCCGAGGCTGTTGCCGCCGAAGATGTCGACGCCGTTTTGCTGGCCAAGCGCGCGGATCTCGCGGCTGTCGTGGACCGAGAGCTTCTCGGTGACGATGAAGATCTTGCGCAGGTCCGGATTGACCCGAATGAGTTCGGCGACGCCGTCGCGGGCGGCCGAGGGCGGCAGGTAGACGACGCCGCAATTGAAGCGGTGCCCGGCCTCCAGACCCTCGCGGACGTTGTTGTAGACCGGGATCTCGCCGAGTGGCGTCTCCAGCACCTGGCCGCGTCGGCCGGGCGAGGTGCCGAACACCACGTTGCCGCCCGAATAGGCGTGGCCGACCGGCGTCACGTCGCTCGATTCGCCGCCCAGGATGTTGAGCACGCAGACCCGGTCCTGGCGCGTGGCGACCTGGTCGAGTGAGCTGATGCCGACGTGGTACTTGAAGCTGCCGATGCCGTGCTTGTGCATGTCGTCCTCCCTTGCTTATTCGGCCGCGTGGCGCAGCGGCTCGCCGAGCCCGATGGCGCGCGCCACCGCCTCGCGGCCGCCCTGGCGCATCCACTGGTCGGCCTTGCGGGCGTAGGCGACGACCTCACTCATGTCGGAATCGAATCCGAACAGCCGGTATGGCAGGCCGAGCGCCTCGGCCGTGTCGCGCAGCGCTCCCATCCCGCGCACGAGGTTCGGGCCGCCGCGGCCCGCGACGATGTAGAGGGGGGTCGGCCCGTGCCGGCCCACGTGCTCGCGCAACGCGTCCGCCATCGCCCGGAAAGTCTCGAAGATGTCCGTGTTGTTCGACTTGCCGCCGATGATGAACAGCACGTTGGCTTGGGCCAGCCAGTGCCGGAAGCAGATGCGCGCCACCTCCTTCATCTTCTCGTAGGGCGGGTTGCCGCCGAAGTCCGAGGAGATGATCGCGTCGTCGCCGAGCATCTCGGTGACGAGGGAGTTGGCGCCGCCCCCGAAGGTCGGCGCCAGGATCGTGCCGCCCGGGTTGATGATGCAGACGTCGCTCTGGCCTTGGTAGGTCCGCAGCTGGTTGATCTCGGCCTCGAAGTCCGAGTAGTCGACCGAGAACAGGTGACCGGGCAGGCCGAGGCGCTGCCAGCGCGGGTCGTCGCGGTCGAAGCCGCACTTGAAGTCGCAGGCGACCGGGGTGAGGCGGCCGCTGCGGTCGGGGCGCATGCGGATCGGATTGAGCTCGACCGTGGTCATGCCGAAGCCGTGATAGAGCTCCCAGAGCTTGGGCAGCTGCTGCACCAGCGGCGAGATCAGGGCCTTCGGCGCGTTCAGTTCCGAGAGGGCGTTGGCCACCACGAAGGCCTTGAGGCCGGTGAGCGGATCGAAGGGGACCTGCGCCACCTCGGTCTTGTCGAGTTCCTCGATGTCGACGCCGCCGCGGTGGGTCAGCGTCATGGTCGGGGCGCGGAAGCGGGTGCTGTCGGTGATCGAGAAGTAGACCTCGTGCTCGGCCGGCACCGCGCCCTCGAAGGTGACGCCGTTGGCCTTCGCCACCGCGCTGCCGTGGCGGTGCTCGACGAAGTAGAGGCGCTCCTTCTCGCGCAGCGCCGTCCTCAGGTCGCTCGCGCGACCAACGAGGCCCGCCTTGCCCTTCTTGCCGACGCCGCCCTTGAAAACCGGCTTGATGAAGATCGAGCCGTGGCGGTCGATCAGGCCCTTGATCTCTTCCTCGCTCGCGTCCGGGCCCAGCACCTCGGACGTGGGAAAGCCGGCGAACTGAAGCAGCTTCGCGCCATGCAACATGCCCGTGACTTGCATTTGTTCCCTCCTGACTGTGTTGGAGGGATCTTAGGGATGTAACCTGTCACCAACCTGTCACGGCAAAAATTCTTGGCGAATGCAGAGTGAAGCTTGGCGTATTATCGTCCCTCAATGACGCGCCGCCATTGCTTCAGCGTCCGGCTGCGCTTGATTTGGTCCAGGGAGGTGAGGAGTTCCGGCCCGACCGCGATGGGACGCGGGGCGGAAGCCGCCGCGACGGGATGGTCGGGCTGGCGTGCGTCCGGGCGGGCGGGCGTCACCGACCTCGCTGCGAGCCTCGCCTGCCCCTCCCGGGAGAGCATGTAGTCGAGGAAGAGCCGAGCGGCCGCCTTGTGCCGCGCGGCCTTGGGGATGAAGGCGATGCGCGAGGTGATCAGCGTGTAATCGGAGGGCAGCACGACGCCGAGCCTCGAATCCCGCTTCGCCCGCTCCAGGGCGTAGGCGCCGAAGACGTCGTAGGCAAGCAGCGCCTCGCCGGCGGCGACGCGGTCGAGCATCGGCGTGGTGGCCGTGTAGAGCTTCGCCCCCACTTGGCCCAGGGCGCGCACGAGGTCCCAGGTCCGCGGTGTCACCGCGAGGTTCTGCGTGAGAAACAGGAAGCCGACGCCGCTGCGTTCCGGGTCGTAGGTGGCGACCTTGCCCTGCCACGCCTCCGGGTTCTGCATCAGGCTGCGGACGAGGTCCGCGTGGCTGCGCGGCACGCGCTCGTCGGGGAGCAGGGTGCGGTTGTAGGCAATCGCGACCGGCTCGGCGGTGACGCCGTAGGCCTCGTAGCGCCACACCGCCCAGGCCGGCAATCCCTCCGCCTCTTGCGAGACGTGGCGCTCGGCGTAACCGTCGTTCACGAGCTTGACCTGGAGATCCATGGCCGAGCTCCAAAGAATGTCCGCCGTGCCCCCGCCCGCCCCGGCCTCGGCGAGGAACTCCTCATAGAGCTTGGACGAGTTCGACTTGGTGTAATGGACAGAGACACCCGGATAGCGCTGCCGGAATCCCTCCAGAAGCCCGGAGGCCTCCGACTCGTCGGTCGTCGCGCGGATCACGACCGCGCCCTCCCGCACGGCGTCTGCGACGTCCTGGCGCTGTACATCGACGGGAGGGTCGATCTGGGCCCGAGCGGAGGCGAAGAGGACGGCAACTAAGATCAGTCCGGCCGTGAGGATCCGCACGTTCTCTCCCCCTCACGCACCTTTTCAGTTGCCTACGACGCCCCCGGTGACGAGGATCGAAAACTACAGGTTCGCGCCACGATTCCAAGCCGCTGCAGCGTGGGCGCGCGGGCGGCCTGCACCGAGGGAGGGCGGGCGGATGCGGGTGCTCGTCGTGGAGGACGACGCGGCCCTGGCCCGGGGGCTTGTGGCGTCGCTCCGGCTCGCCGGGCTTGCGGCAGACCACTCGGCGGACGGGGAAGAGGCGGCGCGGCTCGCCCTCTCGGAGCCCTACAGTCTGATCGTCCTCGACATCGGCCTGCCGGGCCTGTCCGGCTTCGAGGTGCTGCGGCGCATTCGGGCAGCGGCGAGCGCCGTGCCGGTGCTGATCCTGACCGCGCGCGACGCGGTGGCGGACCGCGTCCGTGGGCTGGATCTCGGCGCGGACGATTACCTGCTCAAGCCCTTCGCGCCCGCTGAGTTCGAGGCGCGGGTGCGCGCCCTGATCCGGCGCGGCCAGGGCTTACCCAACCCCGTCCTTTGCTGTGGAGCGCTCGCCCTCGACCGTGCGACCGGTTCGGTTACGCTTGACGGTGAGCCCCTGGCGCTTCGGCGCCGGGAGCTCGCGGTGCTCACTGTGCTGATGGCGAAGGCCGGGCAAGTCGTGTCGAAGGAGCGGCTGAGCGGCGAAGTGTTCGGCTTCGACGACGAGGTGGCGCCGAACGCTCTCGAACTCTATGTCGCGCGCCTGCGCAAGAAACTGCAGCCGAAGGGACCGGAGATTCGCACGATCCGCGGTCTCGGCTACCACCTCGACGCCGGATGAGCCGGCGCCCGCCCTCCCTGCGGCGCGGGCTGATGATGCGGATGCTGTTGCCCGCCACGGCCCTCGCCGTCGTGCTCGGTCTCGGCGGCGCTCTTGTTATCCGCGACGTGGTCGAAACGACGCACGACCGTCTCCTCGATGGCTCCGTCCTGGCGATCGCTGAGCGCCTCTCCTTGGACGAGGACAACGAAGTGACGGTGGACCTGCCGCGGGTGGCGCTCGGCATGTTGGAGAGCCAGGCGCAGGACCGGATCTACTACAGCGTCAGCTACCAGGGTCAGCTCGTCACCGGCTACCGTGACCTGCCCCGCCCCTCTCCGGGAGAAATGGAGCCCGGCCCGACCCGGCACTGGGACGCGGTGATGCGCGGCGCGTCCGTACGGGTCGCCGCCCAGGCGAGGCATCTCTACGGCAAGCCTGATCCGATCTTGGTGCAGGTGGCGGAGACGCGGGACGCGCGTCGCACCCTTGAGGCGCAGCTCCTCGGCGGCCTGTTCCTGCTCGAAGCCGTCCTTCTGGCTCTCGTCGGGGTGCTGACATGGTATGGGATCAGCCGCGGCCTCGCGCCCCTGGATCGGCTCAGCGCCGAGATCGACCGGCGGGCAGCGCCCGGCGCGATCAGCCTGCAGCCCCTCGACATCTCGCACGTGCCGGTGGAGGCAGCAGCCCCGGTTCTGGCCTTCAACACCCTCCTGGCGCGGCTGGAGCAGGTTATGGAGGCGGTGCGGCGCTTCACGGCCGATGCTTCCCACCAGATGCGCACGCCGCTAGCGGTGCTGCGCACACATGTTGATCTCGCGCGCCGTCACGGGATCAGCGCAAATCCCGAGGGCCGCGCGGCCCTCGACGACATTGAGGGCGCGGCGCTTCGCCTGGAGCATCTGCTCTCCCAACTCCTTGCACTCGCCCGCGCCGACGAGGACCCCGGCGCACTCGTGATGACGGATCTGGATCTGGCCGAGGTCGCCGCGACGGTTCTCGCCGACCAAGTCCCGCGGGCGCTAGCCGCGCGCATCGAGGTTGAGTACGAACGGCCGACCGGACCCGTCATGGTTCCGGGTCATCCGACCCTCGTGGGCGAGATCCTCGGCAATGTCGTCGATAACGCGATCCGCTACGCCGGAGCTGGCTCCCGGGTGGTCGTGCGGGTGGCGAACGAACCAAGCGGAGCCTGCGCCGAGGTCGAGGACGACGGGCCCGGGATTGCGCCGCAGCATCGGGAGAAGGTCTTCTCGCGCTTTTACCGGGTCGCTCTGAGCGGCGCCCCAGAGGGCAGCGGCCTCGGCCTCGCCGTAGTTCGGGCCCTCGCCGATCGGATCGGGGCTGCTGTGACCCTCCATGATGGATGCCGAGGCGGGCCTGGGCTGCTGGTCAGGATCGTCTTCCCGCCATCCCCATCTAAATCCTCCGAGCCGCGCGCGAAGCGACCGGACCCGTAACTCAGCCTTGTGCCGGTGCGGTTCACATTCCGTGCGCCGCGCTGACGCGAACGGGGAAGTCGGAGGCCCAATCATTGGGCCTTCGGAGAATCCGCCTTCGCCTGACGAGCTGCCAATCCGGCGGCCCTGATCGAAGGTCGGCTGATGGCGCAAGTGGGACCTGTGATCCGGCCTGTGCCGATGTCCGCTTCGGAGATGCCGGCGAAGGCCGTCGCATGGGGGAGATGGGCGCGAAGGCGAAGGTCGGCTTTCCACCTAGCGAACAGATACAGCTATCGAAGTGCGGCGAGACGACCGTCGATAAATCGGACCAAGCGCTGTAAAACTGCTCGAAAACACTTGTGCGTAACGAGAAAGATGCTCTGCATCCTCTAATGCTGCATCAGATTCTCAGTCCTTTTTAGGGTCGTTGGAGTCTCGGCCAAGCTCCCGCTTCTCTCGTGAGATTTCTTCCCGCCGCATCTGGTGGTGCTTCTCCTCGCGGTCGAGGTCGCGCTCGCGTTGATCGAGTGAGCGAAGATCCTCCGTAGGACCCTGAGGGGCTACCTCAGTCTGCTGGGCAGAAACGGGCGCAGCCGCGAGGACGCTGGTGGCAAGCAGTGAAGAAAGGAAGATTATTTTCACGGGGGCTCTCCTCGGATTGATGGAGACTAATCGCAGGGCGACGGTCACGTTCCATGGCTGCGGGGCGAGTTAGCCTTCGAGTGCTCAAGGCCCCAATCCGCTGATTGGATGCGATGCCCCACCCCCGCCCTCACTCGAAGAGCCTTCGGGTCGAAGTAGACCGTAGAAGCGATGACTCGGCGGCGTGCTCCCACGCGATGGGGCTCGGTCCTAGGCATTGAGGACAGCGGGGTTGACGAGATTCAGCGGTCGCTCGCCTCGCAAGATGCGGAGCATTTCCTCTGCCGCGCCGAGGCCCATCCTACGCAAGCTCTCTGCGGAAGTGCCAGCGACGTGAGGCGTCAGCAGCAGATTCGGGCAGCCACGCAACGGATGATCTGTAGGCAGGGGCTGCATGGCAAAGACGTCGAGCGCCGCCCCCGAAAGGGTGCCGGCGCGGAGTGCCGTCACTAAAGCTCCTTCATCGACGATGGGGCCGCGCGCCACGTTGATGAGGACGGCGCTGCGGCGCATCCGTCGAATCAAGTCTGCCCCAACGAGCCCTCGGGTTTCGGAGGTCAGAGGGCAGGCAATCACCACAGCATCGCTTTCCGCGAACAGCGTCTCTCGATCGACCGCTTCAACGAGCCCTTCGAGCGTGCCGCCACTGCGGGAATGTCCGAGCACGCGCATGCCGAAGCCGTAGCGCGCAGTTCGCGCCACGTTGCGACCGATCTCGCCGAGTCCGAGGATGCCGATCGTGCTCGAGCCAATCTCGGGTAGGTCGCCCGCCAGTGACTTAGCGACGATCCAGCCACTCTCCCGCAAGGTCTGATCGAGGAAGGCGAGGCGTCGACGTAGGTGGAAGAGGGCAGCGAAGACATGCTCGGTGACTGCACCGGTGTTGCTGCCGGGCAGGTTGGCGAGCGGGATTCCACGGGCGGTGCAGGCGTCGATCGGGACGAAATCGAGCCCGACGCCGTGACGCACGATGCCGCGCAGCTTGGGCGCATGGTCGAGGATGTCGTCGGGAAGCTGCGCGCGGACGATCATGCCGGCCGCCTCGCTTGCCAGGGCGCGCAGCGTCTGCGCGTTCGTATCAGCTGCGGTCACCAAACGGGCGTGCGGCCGCATCAGTGCTTCCGCATCCGGATGGATCGGGTTGGTCATGAGGACCAGAGGCGAATTGCTCTCGGACGTGTTCAATCGTCCTCCTTCCGGTGGCGGCCGCTTGATACTTTGTCGATCGTAAGACAGCTTCGGCTATGGCAGTCTTACAGTTCGCGGGCACACCAGGAATTTGGCTGCTCGCCCAATCGCGTCCGAACAGCATTGCATGAACATCCGGACGTAACGAAAGGTCCTGCTATGACTTGCAGTATCATGCGAGCAGTCGCTGCTTGACGACCGTTGCCGAGCAGCTACCACAGACGGGAAATGTTCTTAGCTGGAACTCTGTTGCGGCGGGCGCACGCGCAGGCGCCCATCGCAGAGGTTCAAGCACGCATCAACACGAGCTACCGTGGGCCGAGCGTGGTGGTTAGGTACTTGATGACTTTCTGACCCTCATCTGAGTCCGGATCACCGACAAAGAGCTTGTATTGCTTCCGAGCTAGCTTCTCGTCGAACTGCGCCGAGAGCACCACATTGGCAGCGTGACACTCGGTGCAAACTTTCTTCGCGAGCGCGGCGTTCTCACCAGGCGGAAAAGGCGAGAAGTCGTCTGCCAATGCGCAGGTGGCGGTAAGCGCCATCACAGAGAACAGCATCCACCGGCAGCCGGTCCTTACAACACACATCATGGCCTTCCTTTCGCCGGAGATCATTCCATCGACGTTCCGAACTCTTCCCAAACGTAGTGCACCCACTCGGATTGAAGTCGAAGCCAGATTTCATGGGCAGCGAAGACGAGCTTGCGTGTCGCGTAAACATAATCGCCATCGATCGTCGTCACGACGAGGGACAAGCGTTGGTTCCGGACTGTCGTGGTGACGCTCGCGCGGCTAGGATCTACACCCCGATGCTCGGGAAGTGCGGGATCGTTGAGGCCCTTCACGAAGTCGCGAAGGTCCTGGCAGATGTCCGAGCGAGCGGGCATCGCGTGCAGGAAGTCACGCAACGTGATTGCAGGCTCGGCCAGAACGCACCGCAAGGGTCGGCGGCCGTGCCACATGAAGTTGAACTCGACGACGTCACCCGTGGCCTTGCCATCGTCGATGCCCCGGAACACGCCACGATCGGCATAGCCGGCCAGGACGCTTCGCAGCTCTGTTGCGGGTAATGCCATCAAAGAACTACCCTCAGTGATAATAGGAGAGGCATCCGGGCTCGACCTTGCCCAGGAACCCCGGCGATGTCTTTGAGCGGAGCCAGAACTCCTTCCGGCCCTGACAGTTCAGGACGACCGGAAGGTTTTCGGCCACGGCCGTCTTCCAAGCCCACTCCAAGCCTGGCCGGAATTCCTCCGGACGCGTCACGTACACGCCTCTGCCGCCCAGTGCCTCCGCCACCTTGTCGTAGCGGATATTCTCTTGGAACAGATGGATCGGGGCACGATGGACTTCGTCGGCCTGCGGGTACCACGTGCCCCAAGCGTTGTTGTTGTAGATCACGATCACGGCGGGCATGCGGTATTTCGCGAGAGTCTCGATTTCCATGCCCGAGTACCCAAATCCTGCGTCGCCGGTCACGCAGACGACCGGGTGCCCTTTATAGAGTGCCTGTACTCCCGCTCCCTGACGAACTGCCGCGGCCACCCCGACGGTGTATCCGATGTCTAATCCGACTGGACCGTATTGGTAGTTGCCGTTCATGATCTGCCCTGGGCGGAAAGCGCGCAGCCAGCGCCGCGTATAGCGGGCAATTCCAAAGCCGCCCTGCGCGATCGTGATCTGATCCTTTGGGATGTCTCCTGCTTGGAGGAACTCGGCCAACTGCTTGGCTATGACGGCCGGGTGAACAGCGTCGGTGAACGCCGCGCCCAGTTTGTAGATCGCCTCGTTCTCGTCCTCGAATTTCGCCCGCGCCGCACCGATTTCCGCCAACCACTCCGGATGGCTCCCGGACGGCATCGCCTCCGCCAGCGCTGCCATGGTTGCGCGTTCGTCGGCAACGATGCCGAGATCGATCGGCAGATTGCGGCCAATGTCCTCGCCGCTCGGCTGGACCCGGATGTAGCGCGCGTCCGGACCGAAGGCGTACTCGCCGATCGTCGGCATGCAGTACTGACCGACGAACATGACGACGTCAGCGCTGCTCAAAGCGGAGGGTGAGCGGTCAGCGGAGAGCGGATGGTCATCCGGAAACTGACCACGCATGGCTCCGGACTCGACAACCGGTATGTTGGCCTTCTCGGCCAGCTGCCGCAGGGGCTCCCACGCACGCGCGTAGAACGTGCCGATGCTGGAGACGATGATCGGGCGCTTGGCCGCGCTCAGCATGTCCACGGCAGCTTTGATGTCTGCCGGGTTCGGATAGGGCTTGGACTCTGAGCGGTACTTGCTCTTGTCGAAGAAGAACGTGAGATCCGCCGCGCTCTTGAAACGGGCGTCCGTAACTTCGTTCGTGAAATCGAGGTGGACAGGGCGCGGGATGCCCGTTTTCAGCTGACGGAATGCATAGCCTGCATATTCGTGAACCCGCTGCGGCGTGATTAACCGCTTGCCATACTTGCGCAGGCCGACGGTTGTCGGCTGCTGCTCGCCAACCTGAATGCCAGCTTCCGTATCGTCGTCCTTCACGCTGGTATTGCTGGCCAGCACCAGAAGCGGCGTGCGAGCAGCGTTGGCGTTCGCAATGCCCATGATCATGGTCGTAAAGCCGGGGCCTTCCGTTCCGGATGTCGCCGCAATCTCGCCACTGATCCGGATGAAGGCATCGGCGGCGGCACACATGGCCAGCTCGTTACGACCCGAATATACGGGTATGCCCTGCTCCGCGATGGCGTGCATGACTTTGTAGTTGCCGGGGCAGCAGAGGAGAGCGGCAACGTTTTCGGTCTTGCAGGCAGCTGCAAAGACGTCGGCGCCGGTCATAGGAAAATTAATCTTGGGCAGCGCTGTCTCCGCAGCCTCCTTGAACTCCTTCGGGACGGTGATGGGACGCTCCGTGGAGACTGCTGGCTGAGCGGCTGCCTTCTGGACCGACAGCAGTCCGCCCATAGCGCTGGCGCCCATCAAGAACCGTCGCCGCGACGTTACGTTCGCGGTCTCCCGGTCAGAGGCGTTCGCGTCCTGCTCGCTCGTCGTTCCGACGTGGCTTGTCGCCTTCGAATCCATGCTGGCCTCCCTTGCCAACGCGTCTGGTATGGTGCTCCAGCCCATGATAAAAGGTGGGTTCATCTCCCTTCAGAAGTGACAAATTCTAGCTTGTGGACACACGTTACCTTGAGAGCTTCCTGGAAGTTGTTGGGCGGGGCTCGCTCGTGGAGGCCGCACGTCATCTCAACCTCACGCCAGCGGCCGTCGCCCAGCGGATCGAAGCTCTCGAGAAGGATGTAGGCGTTGCATTGGTCGCGCGCTCGGGGCGCGTGGTCCGACCGACCGCCGCAGGAGGCGCGATCGTAGAGAAGGCGCGTTCTTTTCTACGCGAGGTTCGCGACTTGCGTTCGATTGCAGCAGGAACGACTGTCATCGGCAACTTCCGCCTCGGCGCGATATCAACAGCCTTGACTGGCTACATGCCCGAGTTGCTTGCCGCCTTCATGCAAAAACATCCCGCGGTGGATGTTTTTATCGAGCCGGGGACATCCGACAATCTCTACAAGAAAGTTATAGACGAAGAACTTGACGCTGCGATCATTGTCGAGCCGACGTTCGAGTTGCCAAAGACGCTGAACTTTGCGCCGATCGGCAGAGAGCCTTTGATCGTTCTATGCTCTGCGTCCATTGCGAGCAGGGACTCGGACGAACTTCTCTCAACGCAACCGTTCATCCGTTATGATAGACGGCACTGGGGAGGCAGGCTTGCTGATGATTACCTTCGTAAGCTCAAAATCGAACCACAAGAGCATCTGGAGTTAGATTCTCTGGAGGCGATTGCAGTTCTGGTTGATCGAGAGCTCGGCATCTCATTAATTCCAGACTGGGCGCCTCCTTGGCCGTCCGACCTCAACATTGCAAAGGTCCCTCTAAAGAGGGGATCCCCCGCTCGAACGATTGGAGCTATTTGGTCAGCGCATTCATTGAGGATATCGATTATTAATTCCTTTTTCAGAAGAGAATAGTCTCGAACATTGATCGGCCGGCGGTCGCATGGTTGGTAACAAGACCGTGCATGTAGGCGATTACCTGCCACGGGCTTGGCACTGCAAATTCAATCGCTGCTTCCAGTCGGCCGAGGGTCACGGTCAGAGTCTCGATATCGAGACTCCGCGTGCTGAGGCGCGGCTTTCGGCATGCGCGGCGGATTTGACTGCAGAGACGGCGACCAGGGCTATAGTCAAGCAAAGCGCCATCGCCAGCAGCGCTGCGAGCCTCCTGTCTGTGTGAGGATGAATGTCCCGCATGGATGCCTCCGAGTTGAGGAATCCATGCCCCATCGGTCGGCGTGCGACCATGACGGCGGTCACGCTTGCTGACCGCTTGCTGGCAGGAGAGAGCCTCGCCATGACCTCGGGAGCAGCGCCGAAGAAGGCTGCCAGGAAAGGTGCGTCCGCTTTGCCCGAGCGCGGCGAGACGGTCTCGTCAGCCGGGCTCTGGAACATTCATGACCGGCTCAGCGACAGAGGCTTTCCGGACACGAGACCGTCGATCGCACCGCTGGCAGCCAAACGGCGGGCGACATCGATCGTGGGTGTGAGCGCGCTCCTGCCACACATGCTGGCGATGGCGCGCCGCTGAGCGACCTCGCCGCCTTACCCGCACTGGGCCACAAACGCTCCCTCCCTGGAGGACTTGCTGTTCCTCCAAGTGCCGGCGTCGGAAATGTTTATGGGCCGTTGGAATTTATCATTGGCTGTCGGATCTAACTAGTGTCACCGCTCAGCCGGCGCGTCTCCCGGAAGTCGCCCTACTCGACGGTCACCGATTTCGCGAGGTTGCGCGGCTGGTCGACGTCTTTGCCCATGAAGACGGCGGTGTGGTAGGCGATGAGCTGGATCGGCACCGCGTAGACGATCGGCGCGATGGTCGGGTCGAGGTCCGGCATCGTCAGCGTCGCCAGGGTGTCGAGCCCGTGCTCGGCCGCCCCGCGGGCGTCCCCCACCAGGATGATCCGGCCGCCGCGGGCGGCCACCTCCTGCATGTTCGAGACCGTCTTCTCGAAGATCGCGTCGTGGGGCGCGATCACGATCACCGGCACGCTCTCGTCGATCAAGGCGATCGGCCCGTGCTTCAGCTCGCCCGCCGCGTAGCCTTCCGCGTGGATGTAGCTGATCTCCTTGAGCTTCAGCGCGCCTTCCAGCGCCATCGGATAGGCGGTGCCGCGCCCGAGATAGAGGACGTCCCGCGCCTTGGCGATCTCGCGGGCGAGCCTCTCGATCTCGCCCTCCTGGCCGACGGCCTCGGCCATCAGGCCCGGCACCGTGATCAGCGCGTCGACGAGCCGGCGCTCCTGCGCGACGCCGAGCGCGCCGCGCGCGCGGCCGGCCGCGATGGCGAGGCACAGCAGCACCGTGAGCTGGCAGGAGAACGCCTTGGTGGAGGCGACCCCGATCTCGGGGCCGGCGAGCGTCGGCAGGACGGCGGACGCCTCACGGGCGATCGTCGAGGTCGGCACGTTGACGACGCCCAGCGTGTGCTGCCCCTGCGCCTTGGCATAGCGCAGCGAGGCCAGCGTGTCGGCGGTCTCGCCGGATTGGGAGATCACGAGGGTCAGCCCGCCCGCCTCCAGCGGCGCCTCGCGGTAGCGCGCCTCCGAGGCGACGTCGATCTCGACGGGGAGCCGGGCGATGCGCTCGAACCAGTACTTCGCCACCAGCCCCGCGTAGTAGGCGGTGCCGCAGGCCGTGATCGAGATGCGCTGCAGGTCCGCGAAGTCGAAGGGCAGGGCTTCGGGCAGGACGACGCGGCTCTCGGCGAGGTCGACGTAGTGGGCGAGCGTCCGGCCCACCACCTCCGGCTGCTCGTGGATCTCCTTCGCCATGAAATGGCGGTGGTTGCCCTTGTCGATCCGGTAGGCCTGGGCGGCGATCTTCTGGCGGGGGCGGGCCACGACCGCGCCCGAGGCGTCGCGGATCTCCGCGCCCTCGCGGGTGAGGATCGCCCAATCCCCCTCCTCCAGGTAGGTGATCTCGTCCGTGAAGGGGGCGAGCGCCAGCGCGTCCGAGCCGAGATAGGTCTCGCCCGCGCCGAAGCCGATGGCGAGCGGCGCGCCGTGGCGGGCGCCGATCAGCAGGTCGCCCTCGCCCGCGAACAGGAAGCCGAGCGCGAAGGCGCCGCGCAGGCGCGGCAGGGTCGCGGCCACCGCCGCGACGGGGCTCAAGCCCTGCCCCATCGCGTGGCTCACCGCCTGGGCCACGACCTCGGTGTCGGTCTCGGTCTCGAAGCGGATGCCGTGGGCCTGGAGCTCGCTCTTCAGCTCGCGGAAATTCTCGATGATGCCGTTATGGACCACCGCCAGGCGCTCGGTGGCGTGCGGATGGGCGTTGGTCTCGTTCGGCCGCCCATGCGTGGCCCAGCGGGTGTGCCCGATGCCGATCGCGCCGGACAGCGGCGATTGCAGGAGCTTGAGCTGGAGGTTGGCGAGCTTGCCCTCGGCCCGGCGCCGCTCCAGGCGGCCCTCCTCCAGCGTGGCGATGCCGGCGGAATCGTAGCCGCGATACTCGAGCCGCCGCAGCGCCTCGATCACCTGCCCCGCCACCGCGTCGCGCCCGACGATGCCGACAATGCCGCACATGGCCTTCTCTCTCTTCCGCTCCTGAAGCCGGTGCCCGGCCGCAGCCGCCCCCCGCGCGCGGGGGCCAAGGTTCCTCAATACCGGATCGGGACCGCCGAAGGCGAGTCCCGCCGCGGCGCAGGATGCCACGAAATCTTACCAAAGATCTTGAGCGGATCTTTTCAACCAGTTGGAAATAAACAAGCTTTACCAGATATCGACGAAGGACGGACTCGTCCCGCCCGGCCCGGGTCTTTCGGATCAGGCCGACGTCTCCGTCGTGCCGGCGGCATAGTCCGAAGGGTCTAGGCCTTGCGCGCCCGCGCCGCCTTCTCGGCCCGCATGGCGGCGCGCTTCGGCTCGGCCCAGCCCTCCTTGACGGCCTGGCGGCCGCGGGCGACCGCGAGCGCGCCGTCCGGCACGTCGTCGGTGATGACCGAGCCCGTGCCCACATAGGCGCCCGCCCCGACCCGGACCGGGGCGACGAGGGCCGAGTTCGAGCCGATGAAGGCGCCCGCCCCGATCAGGGTGCGGTGCTTGTTCACGCCGTCGTAGTTGCAGGTGATGGTGCCGGCCCCGACATTGGCGCCCTCGCCGATCTCGGCATCGCCCAGATAGGTCAGGTGGTTGGCCTTGGCGCCGGCCCGCAGCGTCGCGTTCTTGACCTCGACGAAGTTGCCGATGCGGGCGCCCTCCTCCAGCACCGCCCCGGGGCGCAGGCGCGCGTAGGGGCCGATGCTGGCGCCGGCCTCGAGCCGCGCCCCCTCGAGATGCGAGAAGGCGTGCACGACGCAAGCCTCCCCCACCGTGACGCCGGGCCCGAACACCACGTGAGGCTCCACCACGGCGTCCCGCCCCAGCACCGTGTCGGCGCTGAGGAAGACCGTCTCGGGCGCGATGAGCGTCGCGCCGCCGAGTTGCGCCGCCCGGCGCAGGCGCGCCTGGATCGCGGCCTCCGCCACGCCGAGCTGCACCCGGTCGTTGACCCCCTGCGCCTCGGCCTCCTCGACCGGCACGACGGCGACGCCGAGCCCGTCGCCGACCGCGAGCGCCACCGCGTCCGGCAGGTAGTACTCGCCGGCCGCGTTGTCGTTGCCGATGCGCTCGAGGAGCGCGAGGGCGTGGATCCCCGAGAGCGCCATCAGCCCGGCATTGCACAGGCGCACCCGGCGCTCGGCCTCCGAGGCGTCCTTCTGCTCGCGGATCGCCAGGACCCGCTCGCCCTCCGTCAGCACCCGGCCGTAGCCCGCCGGATCGGCCGCCTCGAAGGCCAGCACGGCGACGGCCGCCCCCTCGGCCAGCGGCGCGCGCAGGCGCCGCAGGGTCTCGCCCGTGATGAGCGGCGTGTCGCCGAAGGCCACCACCACGTCGTCGGCGCCCTCCGCGAGCGCGGGCCGGGCGGCCAGGACCGCGTGGGCCGTGCCGAGGCGCTCGGCCTGCGGGTAGAGGCGGGCGCCGGGCGCGCGGCTCTCGACCTCGCGGGCGACGTCATCGCGGCCGGGCTCGGCCACCACGGCGATGCGGTCGGCCCCTGCCTCCTGCACCGCCGCCAGGACATGGCCGAGCATGCTGCGCCCGGCGATCCGGTGGAGCACCTTGGGCAGGCCGGAGCGCATCCGCGTGCCCATCCCGGCCGCGAGCACGATCGCCGTGAGGCTGCGCCGGCCGGAGGCCGTCTCGGATGTCGTCATCGCCGTCTCTACCCATCGCCCGGAAACACGCGCGGCCTGTCCGAGCGACCCAGGCCGCCCCGGCCGGACGCCTACGGCTTAGCCGATCGCGCAGCCCGCGCAAATCGGAAGGCTTAAACGGCCGCGGCGCGATCGGGCAGCACGATTCCGGGTTATCGGCGCTGCGATCTACGGTTAGGCCGGCGCGGATCTCGCAACCGCAGCGGGCCGGTCCTGCAGCGCCCTTAACCCGAGGTTCAGGCATCGGCGCCGAGATGTTTCTGAATGTTACATCTGCGGCGCGTTCCCGACCCGGTGGCCTGTTCCGACCCGCCGCCAACCTGCATGAAGGGCGCATGAGCCTGCCGACCGACGGTCCGTCCGATTCCGCGACCGGGGCCCCGCGCCCCGCCGCGTCCTCCGATCCCGTGAGCACAGGACGACAGGATCGCACCCGGCGCGACCTCCTGCGGGGCGCGGGCGCGGCCGGCCTTCTCGGCCTGTCGAGCCTCGCCGGGGCGGCCGGGCTCGGGGCGCCCGCCCGGGCCGAGGCGGCCCCCGCTCTGCCCGCCCCCGGCTCCGCCTTCGAGCCGGACACCGTGGTCGAGCTCGCCCGGGCGCTCGCCGGCGCCCCCTACGCGGCACCCCGCAGCGACGACCTGCCGGCCTCCCTGAAGGCGCTGACGCGCGAGCAGTACGGCACCATCCGGGCGGCGCCCGGCAGCGCGGTCTGGGCCGGCGACAATCTCGGCTTCACGCTTGAGCCGCTCCACCGCGGCTCGATCTTCACCGGCCGGGTCTCCCTCGCCCTCGTGGAGGACGGCGTGGTGCGGGCCCTGCCCTACGACCGCGCCCGCTTCGAGACCGGCGGCATCGTGCTCCCCGAGTTCGGCGAGGATCCGGGCTATTCGGGCTTCCGCCTGCAGGCCCGCTTCGACGGCGGGGCGCTCGCCGACTTCGCGATCTTCCAGGGCGCCTCCTTCTTCCGGCTCCTGGCGCGGGGCCAGGGCTTCGGCGTCACCGCCCGGGCCCTGACGCTGCGCCCGGCCGATGCGCGCGGCGAGGAATTCCCGCTGTTCCGCGCCTTCTGGATCGAGCGGCCCGGCCCCGGCGGGCCGCTCACCGTGCACGCGCTGATCGATTCCGACTCCGCCGCCGGGGCGCTGCGCATGAGCCTGCGCCCGGGCGAGGCCTCGGTCGCTGACGTCGAGGGCACGATCTTCCCCCGCAAGGTCATCGACCATCTCGGCCTCGGCGGCATGCAGGCGAGCTACCTGTTCGGCCCCCACGACCGGCGCGGCAGCGACGACGCACGGGCCGGCGCCTACGCGGCCGGGGGCCTGCAGATCCGCAATGGGGCCGGCGAGGCGATCTGGCGCCCGGTCCGCAATCCCGACACCCTGCAGATCTCCTCCTTCCTCGACGACGGGCCGAAGGGCTTCGGCCTGATGCAGCGGGCGCGCGCCTACGACGATTTCGAGGACGACGTGCAGCGCTGGGAGCTGCGCCCCTCCCTCTGGCTCGAGCCGCTCTCGCCCTGGGGCGAGGGCGCCGTGACGCTCCTCGAGATCCCGAGCGATTCCGAGTTCAACGAGAACATCCTGGCCTACTGGCGGCCGAAGACCGCGATCGCGGCGGGCGCCGAGACGCGCTTCTCCTACCGCCAGTTCTGGTGCTGGGAGCCGCCCGAGCGGCCCCCCGTCGCGCTGGTCGCCGGCACCCGCAGCGGCCACGGCAGCGGCGGCAGCCGCCGGCTCTTCCTCGTCGACTTCACGGGCGAGGACCTCGCCGGCGACGGGCTCGAGACCGCGCTGACGGCAAGCCCCGGCACCATCGTCCGCCAGACCCTCTACCCCTATCCCGAGCGCAGGACCGTGCGGGTCGCCTTCGAGCTCGACCCCGGCGGCGAGCGGGCCAGCGAGTTGCGCCTCGCCCTGACCCGGGGCGGGCGGCCCGTCAGCGAGACCTGGCTCTATCGCTGGACGCCGTGACCCCCGAAGCCGGAGGCCCCGCCTTGCCAAGGGCCTGTCTTGCCAAGAGGCCCCCTCGCCGCCGGCTCCATTCCGCCGGCCGACCGTTTCCCCATCATCCTCCCTCGTCGGCCGTCGCCGAACCCGCAGGTGCCCTGGGACGCATGGAAGACCCCCACACCCTCGCCGCCCAGCGCGGACAATCCGCCGCCCCCGCGGACCTCAGCCCCGCGGACAAAGCCGCGGTCGCCGCCGCGGATCCGGCTCCCGCCATGCCGCCCGAGGCGCCGCTGCTCATGCCGGTACAGGATCTCGCCCGGTGGGACCCGGGCCTCGGCCACGGGCCGGCGAAGGGCCGGCGCAGTCCCTGGGCGGCGCGCCTCTTCGTCTTCGGGGCGGCGGCGGCACTCACCGCCTACGGGGCGGTACAGATGTACGAGACGGTCTCGGTCTCGGGCAGCCCCACGGCCCTGCAATACGGGCTGCTCGCCCTCTTCACCCTGAACTTCTCGTGGATCGCGCTGGCCTTCACGGGGGCGATCCTGGGCTTCCTGGCGCTGCTCGCCCGCCGCCGCGAGGCCCTCCCCGCCCCCGCCCGGCTCTCGGCCCGCACGGCGGTCCTGATGCCGGTCTACAACGAGGCCACCGCCCGCACCTTCGCGGGCGTCGAGGCCATGCGCGAGGCCGTGGAGGCGACCGGGCTCGGGGCCCATTTCGACTGGTTCGTGCTCTCGGACTCGACGCAAGGGGATGCCTGGATCGCCGAGGAGCGCGCCTTCCTGGCGCTGCGGGCGCGGCTCGGGCCCGACGCCCGCCTCTACTACCGGCACCGGGCCAGGAACCACCACCGCAAGGCCGGCAACATCGGCGACTTCGTCACCCGCTGGGGCGGGGCCTACGACCACATGCTGGTCCTCGACGCCGACAGCCTGATGACGGGCGCGTGCATCGTGCGGCTCGCCGCCGCCATGGAGGCGGACCCGGATTCCGGCATCATCCAGTCGCTGCCGCTCATCATCAACCGCAACACCCTGTTCGCCCGCGTGCAGCAATTCGCGGCCCGGATCTACGGCCCCGTCATCGCAACGGGGCTCAGCGTCTGGTCGGGCCGCGACGGCAATTACTGGGGCCACAACGCCGTCATCCGCACCCGCGCCTTCGCGGAGAGTTGCGGCCTGCCCGACCTCTCGGGCAGGCCGCCCTTCGGCGGCCACGTGCTGAGCCACGACTTCGTGGAGGCCGCGCTGATCCGGCGCGCCGGCTGGGCCGTCACCATGCTGCCCAGCCTGCCGGGCTCCTACGAGGAGAGCCCGCCCTCGCTCATCGACGTCGCGGTGCGCGACCGGCGCTGGGCCCAAGGGAACCTGCAGCACAGCCGCATCATCGGGGCTGCGGGCCTGGCGCTCGCCTCGCGCCAGCACTTCGCCACGGGGATCGCCGGCTATGTCGCCTCGCCGCTCTGGCTGGCGCAGCTCGTCGTCGGCATCGCCCTCGTCCTGCAGACGGCCTACGTGCGGCCGGAATACTTCACGGGCGAGTTCGGCCTCTACCCGGTCTTCCCCCGCTTCGACCCCGTGCGCGCCCTCCAGCTGTTCGGGCTGACCATGGGCATCCTGCTCGCGCCGAAGCTCCTCGGCCTGATCCTGGCGCTGACCGACCGGCCCGTGCGCCGCGCCTGCGGCGGCGCGTTCCGCCTCGTCCTGTCGTGCCTGATCGAGATCCTGCTCTCGGCGCTGATCGCCCCGATCGCGATGCTGATCCAGTCGGGCTCGGTCTTCCAGATCCTGCTCGGGCGCGACACCGGCTGGAACCCGCAGCGGCGCGACGACGGCTCGATCCCGCTCGCCGACATCGTGCGCCGCCACCGCTGGCACACGGCTCTCGGCCTCGTCACGGGGATCGCGGCCTTCGCGATCGCCACCTCGCTGTTCCTCTGGATGTCGCCGACGATCCTCGGCCTCGTCCTGGCGATCCCGATCTCCTGGGCGAGCGGGCAGCTCGCCCTCGGCCTCGCCCTGAAGCGGGCCGGGCTCCTGCTGACGCCGGAGGAGCAGCACGTGCCGCCGATCGCGGCCCGCGCGGGCGCCTGCGAGGCCCGCAACGCCGCCCACGGCCTCGACGGGGCGGACGCGCTCGGCGCGCTCCATGCCGACCCGGCGCTTGCGGCGGCGCATGCCCGGATGCTGCCGGCGGCCGAATCCCGCCCGCGCGGCCGCATCGACGCCGATCGGACGCTCGCCCAGGCCAAGATCGTCGAGGCCGAGACGATCCGCGAGGCGCGCGCCTGGCTCACCGCGCGGGAGCGCGTGGCCCTGCTCCACGACCGCGCCCTCATCGACCGCCTCGCCCGCCTCAGGCCCTGAGGGCCGCTCGGCGCGGCCCGGATTTCCGATACCGGCGGGCCCCGATCTCCGCCATCGAGCGCGTGGCCCGATGGGCCGCGGGGCCGGAAGGGCGGCCGAGCGGGTTCAAGGCAGCCGTCCCGAAAACCGCCCCGGCCATCCCGCCCGATCTCGGCCAGTTCGCCAACGTGTTGTTCTGAAGGCCGGATTCGGACCGGATCCGTTCGCGCCTCGTTCTCAATCCCGGCTCGCACCAACGGATCGGGCCGCACGAGCGCGAGTAGCCGCCCGGCCCTGTCGGATCCGGAACATAAGCGCGGGGCTCGCGGGTTGAGCGGGCATGGACCGCCCACTTGAGATCCCACGCAATGCTCGAAGACGTGATCGTCTGCGCCTACGTGTCAGCCCTGGCCGCCACCACGGGCGGCCTCTTCTGGACCATGCGGCGCCCGGGCAGCCGGAGGGACAGCCACGCTCGTTAACCTGCGTAGCTGCGCCAGGCGTCAATTCTGCCAGACAGTGATTCGTGCCCGCTCGGGCCTGGAGCCCCGCGCTCATGACGACGCCTTCGCCCTCGTGCCCGCACATGCGCGCGTTGATGACGCTGCTGTCGACGGGGGCATCCGCCTCGGCCGGCGGCGATGGCCGCCTCATCCTCAACCTCCTGATGCTCGAGATGCATGCCGAGACTTGCGGTGCGCCCGAGCCGACGCTGCGGTCCATCGCGACGGCCCGCTGGGCCGCCGAGTTGAGCGGTGCAGGCCTGCGCGCATGCCGGGCGGCCGACGGTTCTGCAGGGTCGACGCCCCACTTCTCAGGGTGGTGGGATTAGCCCGTGGCTCGGCCGGGCGACCTGAGTGCCGCACAGGTCCTGCTCAACCCGCCCGGTTCTCCGAGTCGCGGCGGGCCTTCTTGTGCCGGGTGACGGACGGAACTCGCGGACGCCGCCACGGTTCTCCTCCCGATCCGGGGGGATACATGCCGCGCTTCTTCATCGATACCGATGATGGTGATCTGCACGTCCGCGATGACGAGGGCCAGGATCTGCCCGATCGGGCGGCGGCTCGCGAGATCGCCATCGACGTGCTGCCCGATATGGCGCGCAGCGAGCTTCCCGACGGCGACCGGCGGACATTCACGTCGAGCGTGCGCGACGAGAGCGGGACGGTGATCTTCCGAGCCAGCCTCTCGCTTGTCGCCGAATGGCTCGCGTGAATCGAGCAGCCGCATCCCGCGACCTTCGGCACAGCCGCGCGACGCCGATGCTGGCGAGCGCCATCCATCCCGAAATCGCGCAGCAGGAGCGTGTCGGCCATTCCAGCGTTGGCATCACGCTGGACCTCTACTCGCATGTCCTCCCGGGCATACAGGAGGACGCGGCAGCCAAGGTTGACGCTGCCCTGCGCGCGGCCATAGAGAAGGTCGCCGCCGGTCATGATAGCAAAGCGTTCGCAACGGGCGGTTTTCCGTTGCTGGCGCAGTGGAGGCTTTTTCAGCTCTTGCAGGCGCTTGGAAGGGTGGCCGAGTGGTTTAAGGCAGCGGTCTTGAAAACCGCCGTGGGGGCAACTCCACCGTGGGTTCGAATCCCACCCCTTCCGCCAGCCTCTATCTAAGTGGCTGTTCCGCAAAGAAGCGTTGACTTTCAGAGGGTTGGTAGGCACCTGTGCTACAGGTTGTTGCTACAGGTGACCCCTCTCGATGGGCCTTGAAACCCGCCTCGTTCGCCGTAAGAACGGTACCTACTCGTTCCGAGCCTGGGTGCCTGAAGAGCTTCGGGAAGCCATCCCTGGCGCCCGTAGTGGGCAGAAGTGGATCGCTCTCGGAACCTCCGATCCGGCCGAGGCACGCCGTCTCGCCCGCCTGAAGTCCGTCGAGTTCGACAGGGAATTAGAAGCTGCGAGACGGCGGCTGAGTGGTCACGAGGACGAGTTATCGACAGCCGAAGCAGAGCGGGTCGCCTCACTATGGCTCTCGTGGGTGCTGGAGGAGGATGAGGAGGACCGGCGCGCTGGCCTCTCGGAGCGCGATCTCAGGCGGAAGATCGAGGCCGCAGAGATCATCAATGAGTGCGGTGGTGAGGCTCTAGCCCGTGGCGATAGCCATCTCATGGCCTTTGAGATGGAGGAGGTCCTCCGCTTTCGAGGACTGAACGTACGGCCGGGTTCAGAGTCGTGGAAGCGGCTCGGGTACGCGATGCTGAAAGCCGAGAAGCGGTGGGCGAAGGCACTTATTGAGCGAAACGCTGGCGAGGTGGTTGAAACCCCTGCCCCACCTGCAGCAGCCTCTATGCCCCGCTCCTGTACCGTCGAGGAGCTGATCACGGCCTACCTCACAGACCCTACACGCACCCGCACACCGGGCACGCTGAAGACCTACCAGACCGTGTTCCGCGCGATGCGCGAGCTACTCGGGCCAGAGACCCCAGTGGACAGCATCCACCGGGTGGACTGTGAGCGCATCCGCAACGTCGTCATGCGGCTCCCCAGGAACGCCTCTCAGCGGTTCCCTGGTCTGTCCCTTGAGGAGGCCGCGAAGGTGGCTGATGCGGAGAAGCTGGAGCGGCTGGGGGTATCCGCCGTCAACAACTACCTTCACAACCTCTCGGCCCTCTTCAAGTGGGGCGTAAAGAACTGGCGGGTGATTCGTAACCCGGCCGAGGGATTGGCCTTGCCCGATGATCGGGACGAGCGCGATCTTCGCCAGCCATTCTCTACAGCGCAGCTCCAAGCCATCTTCAATTCCCCGCTCTACACCGGATGCCAGGATGACGAGGAAGGCTACGCCAAGCCTGGGCCCAACATCATTCGTCGCGGACGCTTCTGGGTGCCCCTCCTCTCCCTCTGGACGGGCATGAGGCTGGGTGAGTGCTGCCAGCTACGGGTGGAGGACGTGACAGAGCTGGACGGCGTGCCGGTCATCCTCATCGATGACGCTGGCGAGCCTGGAGCCGATGAGGCGGATCGTAAGCGGGTGAAGACAGAGGCAGGCAAGCGATTCGTTCCCATCCATCCCGAGCTTCAGCGCATCGGCTTCTTGGAGTTTGCGGTAGGCATGCGTGCGAAGGGCGAGCGACGCCTCTTTCCCGAGCTGAAGCCCGATTCGATGGGCTATCTCTCTGGCACTTTCTCCAAGTGGTTCAACGATAAGCGCCGCTTCCTCGGAAAGCTCGACATGGCCGTAACGGGCGTCTCGTTCCACAGCTTCCGGCACAACTACCGAGACGCGCTCAGGGAGGCTGAGATTGGCCTTGAAAGGGTGCGTGCGCTTGGAGGCTGGCGAAGAGACAGTGATGGGGAAGAGGCGATCTATGGCAAAGGGCTGAAGGCAGCCACGCTGTACCGTGAGATTGAGAAGGTGCGCTACTTGGGGTTGGACCTATCCCGCTTGCATCAACGATCTCTCTGAAACCCCAGATGCGTCCACCAGCCAGGTCCAGCCACGTCAGTGTCGATGAAGCGCGCTCACCAGCTCAGGCTGGCATCCTGAGAGAACCCGTTAGGCTCCGCCACCCCCGTCTCCGCGATTGTTTAGTTAGGATTTAGAATTACTTACGGGGACCGAGACGCCGCCTGCGTACCCCACGAAGTACCTCGCTTGCGTACCTTCGTCGCGGCAGCCTTTCGTAACCTTTCTTTGATTCGTGGAAAGTCCGCCGGACAGCCTGATTTAATGTCACCTCCTGGGCTAGGCGCGATTCGCGAGGTGGCTGCTCCTCACAAGACGATGCGAAAAGCTGTCACCATTGCCGCTTGGGCCTTTCCTGCGGAAGCGTGGCGGTACATACGAAGACAAATTCTTGCGAGGTAGGACGGAGAAGGTGAACTTGGACACGCAGGGGACCGCACAAGCTTGGCCACTTGCGGTCAAGCTCCAAGTGTTGGGCGAAGCTGGGACTGAAGGGCTTATCGAGATACGGCCCGGCATCACTACGCTAGTTGGGCCAAACGGCAGCGGCAAAACCCGCGCCCTGCGCGCTATCAAGTCCGCACTTGATGCCACAAACCATATCGGGATTTATGGTCGCAAGACGCACTTCCTCTCAGCCGGGCGCAGCAGTCCGCTCGAAGTGTTCCGCGCCGCCATTGACAACCCCCACTCGAGCAACACCTCGGACGCGGCGGTTGGGCATATCGACTATCGCAATCATTGGTGGAACTTTGAGAGCGTCACCGGAGCCCTGCTCGTGCTCGACAGCCGGGCGGACCTGCGCCTCAAGATCGAAGCCCGACTGCAGCAGCTGTTCGATCGCAGTGTCCAGCTCAGCTGGTCGCAACTGGGACTAAACGTCCGAATCACGCCGATCTCGGGTGGAGAGTCCTACGCCGCCAATTATGAGGCGAGCGGTATCCTCCAACTCGTGGCGCTCCTCGCCGCCATTCACAATGAGGAAATCGGGGCGCTACTGATCGACGAGCCAGAAATTTCGCTACATCCGCAGCATCAGGCATTCTTGCTGGAGGAGATGGAAAAGGTCTCGGGCGATCCGTCTGACCCAGCGCGTAAGCTCATAGTGATCGCAACGCATTCGGCTTCGCTGCTGCCACTACGTAGAATCGGCGAACTGCCCACCATCGCGTTCTTCAACTCGGTCCGTCAGCCACCAGCGCAAGTTCCCGTCGAGGCCGATATCCTGAAGCGAACCAAATTGGCGGCTCTGGTCGCGCGGCTCAGCACCACGCACCGTATGGCGATGTTTGCCGAGCGCGTGCTCCTCGTCGAAGGACCGAGCGATGAGATCATCGCCACGCAGCTCGCGCGCCAGCTCAACCTTCGGCTGCTCGCCCGCAACGCTCAGGTTCTCCCGGTCACCGGCAAGGGCGAATTCGTCGAGGCAGCGAAGCTGTTTCGATTGATGAACAAGCAGATTGCGGTGCTCGCCGATCTCGATGCGCTCGCGGACGAGAACAATCTGATCTGCCATTTCAGCGCACTGCCCGAAGCTGCCGTGGTCGCCAATCAGCTTGGACGAACAAATCTTGTCGATCTCGACCATGACCTGCGTAATGCCCTGACGAAATTCATGAACGATCATTCGGCTGCGGTTGATGCGGCCGCGCAAGCCTATCCCGACTGGTCGAACAAGGAGTCCAGTAGGCTCAGCAAGCGGCGGGTGACGCTCGCGCGGTTGCTGACTAATCCGGCCAGCTTTGGTGATGCAGCGGCGACTGAGGCAGCGAGCCTGCGCACCCGGGTCGAAGCGTTGCTCGATGCGCTTGCTGAACTAGGCTGCTTCTTCCTGCGGCGTGGCGCGATCGAGAACTACTATCAGTCCACAGCGATGGACAGCGGCAAACCCGATCTCGCGGCTGAGGAAGCGGCGCGGTTCGAAGCGAGCAGCGCCGGCGATCTGAGGCGGGACTATGCAGATGTTCTTGCGGCACTCAATCATATCGCGCCGAACCAGCGCGTCGACGAAGATCTGCTGCTTCGTCCCAAGTTAGGAGCAGTGCTGGCGGCTGCGTTCCTCGGCATGGACCGCGAATGCTCAGACGAAAAGCTCAACATGATCGCCAAGACGACAATCGGTGCGGACGCCGATGTGTTCAAGCTTTCAAATCGGTCCAAGGAGGACTTGCGGATCGAGGTCGCTATTACCTCGCCGCTGTTTCAGCGCACGACCTTTCCGTTTGAGCTTGGCCGAGACGACAATCCCAACGTCATCGTTCCCAAAAAGCTGCCCGGCATCGGGCAAGGATAGGGCCTTCCCGCACGAAACTGTTGATCCTTATGAGCGCGAGTGGTGCGGCTCCCAACGGCTGACGTAGGCGCGAAGCCGAATGTCCGGTTCTGGGCGGTGAACCGATTCTGCTGTTTCCCGGGACGGACCTCCGAGGCGGGGTCGAGCGTCAGACTTCGGCCACTAGTCGCCCCGGCGCGTGATCACTGCGTCAGGTCTCCGATCGCTCTCCCTCGCACCTCCTCGCAGCGGAACCACGCTGATCCAGCCCGAACTCCTCGTGCGGACAGCTCGGTGAGTGCCTGCTCGACGGCCAAATGGCCCACCCTCTCGCAGCGGTCCCTGGTGTCGAACACAGCGGCCGCGTCATCATCCCGCTGGGCACCGGCGATGATGGTCAGGATGAGGAGGAAGCCCGCCTACACGGACCACTCCAGAGGCACGACGGCGGCACCTACCGGCGCTCTGCCATCAGGTCGTGCGTGAGCACCGTGAGCTTGCCGATCAGGCTCGTAACGTCGCCCACCTTGCAGGACCACTGCGTGCCAACCGCCTCGCCATCCGCCGACACGGAAACGACAGCCACGGAACGGAGCTTGCCCTCACGCGCGAGCGCGAGCTGGTCCTGAAGGACTTCGATGACGGAGGCGACATCTTCATCCGCCTCCACGGGCGCAACGCGCGGTGTGAAGGCCACGACCGAGGCGCTCGTAAGCGAACGCTCTGTCTTGCTCATCCTGCCTCTCCTCGCTGCGATCAGTCGCGCGGGGTGATCGCCAGGCTTTGTGCGAGCAGTGTGGCAGCTTGGGTGTCCGGCTGCCTTCCCAGGTTCAAGCGTGTCTCTGAGGCAACAGTACGTGGTGGGTTCACGCGGAGGTGTCCGCGCCCTTCTCCAGAGCGCCCCTGACGTATCCCCGTGAGATCAACCGGCTGTGAGCGCGGATGCGGCGCTCGGCTTCAAGGAGGTCGGCCAAAGCGTCCGTGACGGCACAACGAAGGGCAAGCTCTGCGTCCCCATCAGTGGTCTTCAGGTACGCCATCACGATTTGCTCGACGGGGCAGGCATGGCTCTCCGGCTCGGCCGCTGCGATCATCGGCATGAGCGTCTCCTTCGGCCCAATCAAGAACAAAGAGAGAACAAGCCATGTGACGAAGGGGGCCGTCAATCGCCCGTCGCTCTATCCACATCTATGCACAGCCGACGACCGTCATGCTCTGGAGGCCCTTGCCTGTCCAAGTCATTGGCGAACTTCGAGCCGCTTGTTGCGTGGGCAACGGTCTCGATCTGTGCCTTGTAATCGAGGCCCATCACCATCACCGAGAGGCTCGCCTCCTCGGCTGATTTGCCTGCCTCGAACGCGCTCTGGATCTTGCCTTCCAGCTCGGCCGTCTTGTCGAGAGCCGCAGCCATCCCGCGCACGTTGTCATACAGCGGGTCGATGAAGGATTGCGGCTTCAAGAGGCCATCGGCGAAGCTGATGACCTTCTCCTCATAGAGTTCGAGGGGCAAATTGGGCTGATTTTCGCCGTCTTCACTGTGATCAATACGACTTTTCTTGAACAGTTTTGCCAACATCACTCCGCGCCAGAGCTTCTAGCGTAAGTGAAGCAGGTTGAAGTCGATTGTGGCCATTTCATGATCTGGGCGTTGGCCAACAATCGGGGTCACATTGGTGAGAGCTGGCCGAAGTGGGGCCAAGAGAAGCGCCCTCGGTGGCCCACGATACGGCCATCTCAAGGGCCTGCCATAACTCGGCATTGGCCACCGGGTTCTTGTTCGCCCCAGGCTCGCCCCCTGCCCTTCCAGCCGGGTAGCCACTCAGTGATGCCCTTTATGACGTACTGACTGTCACCCAACGTAGACGCGAGCAGGGCAGTCGGACGAAGAGAATGTCTGCAGTGCCCCTTCAGTGATCGTGTCGTGAGGTGGAAGGGACAGCGTCCAGTTGGTCTTAGGACCGCCCCTGCCCAAGACGCAGCTTCCTGAGGAGATCGCGGCGGCGACAACGAGGCGTCCTCATGGTCGGGAACTCACGCATGACCTTGCAGCCGCTCTCATGGACAGAGCCGAGCACCTGGGCGGTCATGGCTTTGTCGGTCATCTTCCTCTGCCTTGGTGGCCTGTTCATCGCGTTCCCCACTGCCGGTGCAGCGATCTTCGGCATCCCGGCGCCGAGCGATGTCTCAGCAGGCTATTTGCGTGCGATCGGCTTCCGCGACGTCGCTTTGGCTCTGTACCTCGGCGGCCTAGCCTTATTCTCGACGCGGCGCGCTGTGTGCCTTGTGCTGGGAGCCAGCGTGTTCATTCCCGTGTGTGACGTGATCCTCGTCTGGTCTTCAGGCTCCGCAGCCGCATGGCAGATCGCACTGCACGTTGTGAGCGGAGCCATTCTTGTCCTTATCGCCGCATGGGTGGCACGGACGCCGGTCGATGCGCGATCGCTACGGCCCGAGTAGCACAGGTGGAGGCTTCGCGAGGACAGGTGCCGGAGTGTTGGCAGGGGAGCCGTCTGGCATCTGAGCCTAAATGACGGTGTGGATTAGCAAGCCCGTAGGCGCCGCTTCAGAAGCATGATGGGTCTCGCTAGGTAGAGTGAAAGGCAGCCCCGAGACTGAGCCGCCAAGGTGTCGCGCAGGTGAGAGGTTGCAGCTTTGTTCGCGTGTATCATCGAATACAGAGTAGGCACCGGACACAAAGCCCGAAACTGGCCCATGTTATTGCGAGCCGTATTTTGGGCATGCTCGCTACGACCATCGAACGTCGCCCTTCGCGCACGCAAAGGGTGCGACGGCCCCTTTGCGCGTTTGTACAGCGGAGCACCAGATGCCGCTTTACTACTTCGATTTCCACGATGGCCATCGGCACTGCTTCGATGATGATGGACAGGAGTTCCCTGACATCACCGCGGCGCGAGATGAGGCGATCGACGCCCTGTTTGATGTTGCTCGGGACAGGAGACGGGCCGGGGATCGAAGCGATTGCATCTCGAGCGTGAGTGACGAGAGCGGGAGGATCGTGTTCCGCGCTCGGCTATCCCTCACGCCAGAATGGATGACGTAGGCGTTACGCCTCGTTTGGGATTGTGGTCAGCAACTAAGGCCCACCTATGCCTTCGCGGCTTCCGCGCTCGCGATCCTGTCCGCGCGCTCATTCAGGTCGTGCCCTGCGTGCCCCTTCACCCACCCCCAGGTGACGCTGAAGTGGCGCGATACGGCCGTCTCCAGGGCCTGCCACAGCTCCACGTTGGCCACCGGCTTCTTGCCCGCACCTCGCCAGCCCTTTGACTTCCAGCCCGGTAGCCACTCCGTCATACCTTTGATGACGTACTGACTGTCCCCGAGCATGGTGACCAATGCACCGGGGCTGAGTGCATTGAGCCCTGCGATGGCAGCGGTCAGCTCCATCTTGTTGTTCGTGGTGAGCGCTTCACGGCCCTTCACGATCTTCTCGCGTCCCGTTCGAGTGTTGATGAGGATGGCTCCGTATCCTCCAGGGCCAGGGTTGCCGAGGCAGGCTCCGTCGAAGGCAATGGTGATCTCGCGTGGTGCGTCCACGCTGGGTTCGTTCGTCATGATTTTCTCCAGTTGAAATGAAAATGGAGGAGCCTGTTGAGGCCCCTCCCGGTGGTTCGTTTGCACGTTGTGTGTGCCACAAGAGGCACACGTCTGGGTTGGATTAACCGAACAGCGCGAAAGCGCTGGACTTCGAGTGTAGTGGCGTGCGTTTGCTCAGCCTCTCAAGGGAGGGTAATGCACAATGAAGACGGCGCTCATTCTTGCGATCCTTGCTGTATCTACCGTAGCAGCATCGGCGCAGTATGGTGGTTACAGCTATGGGACCGGATCGAACAGCTCTGACCACTACGTGAATGGACACACCACTTCACGCGGCACTCAGGTTGACGGTCATTACAGGACAAACCCGAACAACACCCAAATGG
Source organism: Methylobacterium nigriterrae (assembly GCF_037106235.1). Taxonomy (NCBI): domain Bacteria; kingdom Pseudomonadati; phylum Pseudomonadota; class Alphaproteobacteria; order Hyphomicrobiales; family Methylobacteriaceae; genus Methylobacterium; species Methylobacterium nigriterrae. The sequence goes on from NZ_JBAWTG010000042.1 coordinate 39,506, forward strand.
ACAACTTTGGATCGCGGGGGAACTACAACTACCACAACAACTCGTACGGGACGCACTCGCCCCGTTACTAAACGTCCCCAACGCGCTCGTGCGGTGAGATTAAGAGACCGCACGAGCTTCCTTATGGGCTTATGGCCCTCATATAGGGAGTGGGTGAGAGAGATACTGAAGGTAATGCAGGGGGGATGGTGTCCACTGTGACAGGTATGAAGGCAGAGGTGATCTGTTGAGCTACATCCTCCATGACTGTCTTAACCTCATAGGCTTTGGGCCTTGAAGTGATCAGACCATCGTGAAGACCGAGACCAACCACCTTCCTAGCCTTGAGCTCCTGAAGCACCTCGATGAGGATGGTGCTCTCAGTGAACATGAGCTGATGGCCTATGCCCTCACCGAAGCACCGACCCAGCTCAGGGTGATGAGCAAGGATCGCAGCCCTGACACGAGGCATGGTCAGCCCAGGAGGCATGATCTCGTCAGGAGCAGTCACCTTCGGCCACCGATGCCGATGGTGCTCATCGAACATGAGGCAGTTGACGATGAGCTTGGCGGCTCTCCTGTGCCCAATGAGGCCAGGGATGGCGTAGAGGTCGCCGTCAGGAGGTGTCAGGCCCAGGTGAGCGTAGGCGAGCCTGACGAACATGGAGGAGTAGTCGAGGATCGCGATGGGCTCGTCCTCGATCCTGATGCTGCCCCTCCTGTGCTTGTTGAGGTTTGTCCACCAGCCGCCGAAGATACGACCACCACGATCAAGGCTGGTGGCTGGATCGTCGTCTCGGCAGGTGAAGTACCTGCGCTGCTCTCTGCGGAAGGTGTCCACTGATCCCCGACCATCGTCGAGGAAGCTGAGGTCTGCCTCCTTCAGGAACGCGTTCAAGCCCTCCATCTGGCCTCTGAAGGCAGTGGATGTGCTGGTGTCGGGATAATCCACCAGCTCACGGGTGAACCCAGCGTCACTAGCCCCATCCTTGTCCTTGCGTGAGAGAATGATGGTCTCCCCCGCAGAGCGCAGGAAGTCGCCGAGGCTGATGCCTGCCTCGTGGACCTTGGAAGAGAGGTGAAAGGTGGGCGTGATGGCGGACGCTTCGCCCATGCCAGGTGACGGGTGGAAGGTGAGCCAGCCGATGGCCTCCAGGGAGCTGATGATGCCCGCGAAGGTGTCCCCGAAGGCTGGGTGATCGTAGCGCGTCCTGGGCCTCCTCAGCTTGCCCATGAGAATGGCCAGACTGCCTGCCTCGGGAGTGAGTGTCTGACGGGCAAGGTTCGTGACAACCGCTTCCACCATCGCCCGGTGGTTCGCTTCGTCCGCTGCCTTGCGCTTCCTCTGGCGCGCTCCTGTCTGCTCCTCATGCTGTTCCACCCGGGCAATGCCTTCCTCCACGAGGCGAGTGGTGTTGATGGAGCCTGCACTGAGCCACTTGTCGAACCAGTCGTGACGCTGAGGGGGCTGCTGTGTGGAGGGTGTCACCGTAGGGTCTCCAGGACTCCAACGAGTGCGTTCATCCTCTGCTGTTTGGCTTCCTCCTGCTCACGCTCGAGCTTGGCGAGGTAGAGCCCGATCCCACCAATCGCCTCGACCACCCACTGGGCGAACGTAGCGACTGCGCGAGGTGGCAGCTCTCGGTAGGCTCGATGCGTCCTGCCGGTCTTGTGGTTGAACCACACTCCAGCGTTGAGGTCGGTCAGCCCACGCAGCCGCCGCACGAGCTGGAAGCGGAAGGCTTGATCAGAGCGGAAGCGACGAGGCTGACGATCCTCAAGGAGGAAGAGAGCGAAGGTCGTCTCGACCACCTGAGCGGCCTCGACTTGATCCGCGAGCTTGACCATCTCCTGAGCGGCAATGCGCTCATGACGGTATCCCGCCTGCCCACGTTGGAGGGCTGTTAGGGTGTGCCGAGCGCGCTCCACCACGGCGTCCCATCGCGCCTCGCACTCTGCCCATAACGGGCTCGTCTCGTTCTTCGCGATGCGTGCCTGTACGAGCCTCACGAAGAGCCTGAGGTCAGCCTTGGTGATGGCCTTCTGCTCAGGGTGCCCGTGACGGCGCGAGCGGGATTTGTGAGTGGAACAGAGGCGCCCATAGCGTGTCGTTCGCGCGCCACATCCAGGCGCACGGCATGTTCGTGTTGTCATGTGTGATGATCCTGTTTGAAGTGGTCTAACGTGGCAGCGGTGGGCCGCTCACGGTGACCATGAGAAGCTGCGCCCATCCCCCGAGGGACAGGCACGGTCGTGCAGAGGCAGGCAGATGAGGCTGATGCTTCAGCTCGGAAAAGGCCCTGCTTTTGCAAGTGTGTGGGGTAATAGGCTGTTTTCGCCGCAAACTACTGAAATAAAACCTCTTTTTCGGCTTTGAAGACGCAGCGGAGTGCGTATAGTGATTGGGCGCCCTCGGAGCTGAGTTCGTGACCGCTGCTGCCCCCGATTGTTCGCTGTGCAAACTCTGTCGCGTGATGCTGCTGACCACGCAGCAGTTCATGAAGCTAGGCGGTGAGAAGTGGGACCGTGGCTTCCTCATCCGAGTGGGTAAGAGGGCACGCCTGCTCCATGAGGAGATCCTCGGGAAGGTGCCCACGAAGGTCCGCTCCTCCATAAAGGGTGCGTACCGTAACAAGGTCGGCTTGTATCCCTGCGGTGTGCTGGAGCAGGCGTACCGTCAGGTGCTTGCGGAACAAGCTGCTGGATTGGAGGATAAGGTGAGCGAACCGCAAGCTGAGTAGGCAGCCGCCTTCAGCCATGTGAAGTCGTCGTGTCACGCTCGTGCGAGCCTGCAAGGTCGTATCGAGTGGAGCAACAAGTATCCTGCTGGCCTGAAACCAGATGAACGCAAGGCCGCCTATCCGCGTTGTCTACGCGGCGCAGCCTTTGCGCTGGTTAGACGTGAGGCTTCCATGAAGTCGATGTCCGAGATGACACACGGCGTCACAGACGCAGTGAAGAAGATGGTTGGCCGTCTGACAGGCCGCGGGGGTTACAGCACCCACTCCAGCAGGCCGTCTGGTCAGGGCAACAAGCCGACTGGGAAGAAGTGAACGATTTGAGGTGGAGGTGCTCTAGCAGGGTGCCCCCACCTTCGTCGCGTTCAGCTTAACGGCCACCCGCGGACCTACATGGGTGACTACCCAATGCCGCTTGGAGAGGCGCTGGGGAGCCCTAAGTTACCGCCCATGACCGAACCGCCAGACGATAACCTCGATCACTACGCGCTGGGCTTCTACGCCCCCGGCAAGGGCCTCAGCCGTGACGCCTGCCCCTATGCGGAGGGCACCAAGGCTCACGCTCAGTGGACTGCTGGGTACGATGCAGCAGTCAATGAGGGTGAGCAGAAGACATGATCCGCTTCCTGCGCTTACTTCGCGCCTGGACGCTCTTGTCCGTTCCAGTGGGTGTTCTTCTGGGCAAGCTGCTCAAGGCGAACCGGAGAGCTACAACGCGGCCTGTGAAGCGACCCTAGAGCGAGGCTCCGCCTGCGCAGAGCAGCCACTTCATGCCAGCTTCGCGACCACCCTCGACACCTGCATGGGTGACCACTCCCCTCCCCGTGCGGTCGGGATGCCGCGCTCGTTCAGGGCTCGTGCAAGAGCACCGTAGGAGATCACACCAGCGGCCTGGAGGTCTGCGAGGATCGGAGCGAGGTCGCTCGCCCGCTCGTTCGCCTTGGCCGTTCTAGTGGCTCTGCCTGCCTCTCTGGTGGCGTCTGACATTACCACGCCCCTGTGACCACCCAGCTTCTGCCCACGAGCCTTGGCAGCCTTCAGCGCAGCCTTGGTGCGGCTGGCGATCATACCCGCCTCCAGCTCGGCCACTGATGCCATCTGCTGAAGGAGGAAGCGGCCCGTGGGACCTTCGATCTCTGGGAGGTCACAGAAGCGGACATCAACACCCGCTTCCAGAAGCCGGTGCAGGAAGGCCGATGAGCGGGTAAGGCGTGAGACGTTCGCGACAACGAGTGGGATACGGTGCAGCCGAGCTGTGGCCAACGCACGCTCCAGCTCCGGCCGGTCGCTTCTACGCCCACTCTCCACCTCTACGAACTCGGCTCGAATGCTCCAGTCGCCACCGTTGAGATAGCGGCTCACGGCCTCCTTCTGTGCCTCTAGGCCAAGCCCAGAAGCGCCCTGACGGGCCGTGCTCACGCGGTAGTAGGCGACGAATGCACCTTGTGCCATGGATCATCACATTCCAGCCAACGAGCGTTGGCTATACTGTTATGGTCTCGCTTCGAGGGCGTCAAGTTGACCTGACCGGTATTTTGGACCGAGCCACTTGCGAGGCTACTGCATGGTAGCGGTCATGGGTCGGCGGAAGGCTACGTCCGGGAAGCTGACGGGCGCGGGCGGCCGATAGCCCAAGGACGAGTGCGGCCGCACGCGGTTGTAGCTGGTCTGCCAGAGGCCGATCACAGCCTGTGCCTCCTTCAGCGAGTAGAAGATTTCCTGCTTCAGACACTCGTCCTTCAGCTTCTGCTCGGAGATGCCCGCCTCTTTGCACGCAACGGCGATGCTCTTGCCCTGGGCGGTCTGCACCTCGATCTGGCGCAGCCTCAGCACCACCTGCTCGGCACTCGGCCTCTGTCCTCTCCTCATCTCCAGCTCCTCCGGTCCTGGCTGATCCTCTCAATCAGCCCGGTCCAAAGCCAGCCGGTCAGGTCAACCCTGCCAACCGCGTTGACCAAACTCGGTGCCCTCTACCGAGTCTGAAGGAGCAGGCCACGCGCGTGCTTCTCTCGTGCGCCTGAGCCCGATGTCGCGCGGGATACCAGGCACAGTTCGCGAGGGGCCAAGGGGGAAACCTAGCCGACTTAGTTTGTCGATGCCGCTTCACAAATTCTGGTAAAATCATTGTGACCCCTCAGCACCGCCTGTATCAGCCGCCGAGGTTCAGCTTGGGAGAACCATGCTCGATGCGCGGGCTGAGTTGCCTATCTCTAGCTAGTCCGCGAGGTAAATGGCCTTCGGAGACGCATTTCCTTAGAAGTTCAGTGGGTTGGTTGTGTTGTAGCATGAGCCTCAACGAAGGCGCGGATATCCCGAGAAGCGACATGCCTAACGCTTGCGGTCTGAGCGCTGCGCTGCCTTCCTTCCCTAATGATCCGAGAAATTGGCCTCCAGAGACACATTCCCCTGGAGGCACAATGGTTTGTCTGGTGTTAGGCGGCTCTCCCCTTTTCGAGGCTGGTGGCGAATTGCTGTAGCTTCTCAGCCTGCACCCGTACCTCGGTAGCAAGGGCAGGCAGCAACTCTGCCGGGAACTCAGCCTTACCGTCCAGTAGCGCGTCCAGCTTGGCCAAGACCTCTGGCACGTCCCACGTATCAGGCCAGACGGTCGGGAGCTTCGGCATGGCGACGAAGCGGTCGTACAGGTGGCTCATGACATCTCCCTCAGCCATCACGCGCAAGGCGACGTACACGAGGTACTGCGCCAGCAGAGGTGAGGTGACCGCTAGGCCACACTCCTCGGTTCCAACCTCCCTCACGTAGCGCCACAAGTCCTCGTGCCACTCGGAAAAGGCAAGGAACTGATCACCCTCTGCCGCTGACAGGCTGAAGGCCTCCTTGGTGGTGAAGGCCGTATCGGCGAAGGAAGTGGTACGAACTGCGGTCATGGCTGTGACTTTCAATGCGAGCCGTTTGGCCCTCGATTGCGCCCTTGTCAGGCAAGTCTGTCGGGTAATTGGAGTGGTGGTGTAGGCACCCATCACGAATGCCCATCCTTGTAGTGCGGCAGGAAGCCAAGAGCGGCTGCCAGCCTTGTCGGACAGTTCAGGCGGTTAACTGCCCCTGCCGGCCTTGGTGAGCGTTATCGTCACCTCAGCCACCACCAGCCGCTGAAGCCAGCGTCAGAGGCATCTCAGTCTTGCCTTGGCTGCCTTCGGCGCCTCCAGAGCTGCCGCTCGCTTCGCCTGTCGTGCCGCCCTCTCAGCTCGCAGGGCTTCAGTGTTCGCCTTCGAGCGGGGCATCTCCCATGCGATGCGTTCAACGTTGGACCTGAGCTCCTTCATCACGTCAGCAGGAGGCACGCCGAGTTGTCTCCGCTGGCTAGAAATTTGACCCCAGATACCGTGCAGTCCCCTCATGCGCAGCTTCACGCGAGCCCATGCGATCCTGTGGGCATTGTCCCTGTGCTCGTGAAGCTGGACCTTCAGGCGCTCCATTTCTGCGTCAAGGAGTGCTTCAAGGTGCGCTGCAGTGAGCTCATCGAGCCAAAGAACCTCAAGCCTTCGCCCCACCATTGACCCTCCGAAAAGCTGCTTGCGGCACCCCTGGGCGCTAAACCATGATCACTTTCGTGAACCACGAGAGCCGCCTGGTTAAGCGGCAGGGAAGATTTACGGCACCGCTGTCGCGGGGAGAAGTGATCTTGGAATGGAGTGCCCGCGCAATTCGATGCAATTTCAGCTAGTACTCAGAGATCATCGGTGGCATTAGTTGAGGTGCATCCAAGGTAATCTTTACACCCGTGGAATTCATTGCACCGGTGCAACTAGCCTACTAGCGGCTCCCAGTTAGAGCTTGCCTGAAGCCGAGCGAGGTCAGCGCGGAGGCGGCTCTAAGCTCGTTTCAAGTGCCGCCAAGCTCGGTGGCAGAGGTGACCTCAATCATGGTGCTTGAGCCGCTCAAATCCGCTCCCGCAAACCATCTGGGGCACACTCAGGCTGATCCTGCCGACATCGCTGATGCTGCCAATGGAATGGGTGGCTTCGTAGCTTGCCTGTGATTGGAGTGGATAGAGCCTCACCCTTCCAACCGAGGTTGCCGTCTAGCCTGTTGCCATAAGATCGAAAACGGCAACGGAGCGCTTCGAGGTACTTCCCCCTACCTAACGGGCAATTCAAGGCTCCCTGAGAGCGACGCCAGGGCTGACCAAGAGCGGAAAGCATTGGGCTTGACGTAGAGCTTGGTGCTCTCTCTTCCCCCGCTTCTGTTGGCTCGGTTTGCTACGCTGGGGCGCTTCTCTGAAGAAGGATAAAAATGTTCGGAGATGGTCCACCTAACTCGTCCAAATCGTGATAGGTTTGTTTTTAAGGCTTCTGGGCACACAACTCTGGGCCATTATTAATAACCATAAGCCTTCCGGTTTAGATGAATAGACGGAGACTCGCTATGCAACGCGCTATGAAATTCGGACGCAAGCTTCCCATTCCGTCATTAGTACAGATTAAGCATGATCTTAGAATGATGTCCGCAACAGACGCGCTGGTTGAGGCTATGAGTACAAAAAAATACACGCCAGAAGATATGTCTTTGCTCTTAGATAGTCTGAAGGAGAAGTACGGAATTTCGCCGGATAGAGCTCAGAAGCTGTCTAATCGCTTTGGAGTGTCGCAGGGTGTGGCACCCGTTGCTGCTTCTTAAGAGTCTGTCCGGCATCATGATGTTTTCTGACAGAGCTTTCGGGTCATGAGGCGGATGGAGGCCAAGAGGACGAACGCTCGTCCTTTCCGGCTTTTGCATTCCCAATCCTTTGCGAGACGGCGGCAGCGGTTAAGCCAGCCGATCGTTCGCTCGACAATCCAGCGCTTGGGCAACACGGTGAAGCCCTTGGCCTGATCGGAGCGCCTGACGATCTCGACCGTGAGGGTGCGGCAGACCTTGCGCAGTCCACCTTGGAAGGCCGGTCCCTGATAGCCGCCGTCGGCGAAGAGCTTGAGCAGAAACGGGTAGAGGCCAAACAGCGTGGCCATCACCAGCACGCCGCCATTCCGATCCTGAATGTCGGCGGGATGGACGAGCGCGTGCATCAGCAGGCCCTGCGTGTCGACCAGGATGTGACGCTTCTTGCCCCT